>JAIOAS010000052.1 GCA_019873725.1 Chloroflexota bacterium
GAGACGTCCTGGACGGCCTTGACCTCGCCGAAAGCTTTGCTGACGTGTGAAACTTGAACTGTGGTCATGAAACCTCCTTCACGAGTTGCGATTCACTCTTGTGTCGAGCCTATTATAAACGAAACAGGAGAAAGGGGCATTGCACGGAGGAACGAATTTTGCCCTGTACTTTCGTCCAGGGATAAAGTATCAGTAGAGCCCAAAATGCTCCAAGGGGATCATCAGATTCCTGTTGACGTCGACAAAATCCTGCGCGAGCCGGATACATTGCCGCTCGACGGCAACGAAGAGTCCTTGCGCATCCACCTGATCTGCTGGCAGGTACTCCACGCTATGCATGACCATCGCGCGCGGGATGTCATTGTGGCAGCGCACCGCGCGTTACGCCGCCGCGCTGCCAAGATCGGCGACCCGGAGATTCGGCGGGTGTTTTTGGAAGACATCTGCCTGCACCGGGAGATTGTGCAGGCGGATAAGGGATAAGGGGATCGACTGGCTCAATGGGATGTGCTTTTGGTAACCTTTTTACATCTAAACAAGCTCGTTCAGCACAATGACTTCCAACTCGTTTACACGCTTCAGGGCGCTGTCATTGGTTAAGAACGCATCACATCCGGCGTTAAGCGCGACTGCGAATTGAAAGGCATCTGGCAGACCCAGGTTATGCCGGGCACGCAATTCAGCCGCTCGTGACGCAATAATCTCATCGATCTGAATGAAATGCATCTGCTTGATCAACAGGTTGCCGAAGTTTTTCACCACGTCGAGATGCCCCATCCGATAAGGATGGACCAGGCATTCCGCCAAAGTAATCGGCGAAGTGACAGGCTTCAGTTTGCCAGCGTCAATCGACTCAAATACAGGACGCACTATCTGAAAGTAATGAGGGTGTTTCTCAACGAAGTAGATAATAGGCGCGGTATCCAGAAACACACGGCGGGTCGTTTTGAGCACAGCGGCGATTTTCATTCAACGTGTTCCCAAGTACGGGCACGCTGTTCATCAGCTTCGTGCCGGGTGCGTGATACCCAGTCTTGTGCATCCTCTCCCAACATCGGATAAGGATACAAGCCACAAATATCTGCCCACTTGTACTGAGGTTTGTCTTGCGATACTGTCCGCCGGACATGGTCCAACAGATAAGCCGCCAAGCGTAATTGTTCTTCTACCTGTAGCATATCAACTTGTCTCACTAATTCGTTATAGGCAAGTGTTGTCATAATCCACCTCCTGCGTTGCCTTTATTATCCCTCATCTTGTCAATCTTGTAAACCTTTTCCAGACCGGCAAAAACAACTTTGTTACCTATGGATCAAATATTCCCACCTGCCCACATCAAAACCAACAACGTGATCATACCCGCGAGAATCGTCAACAGCGTGTTCTTCGTTCGCCAGGCGACGAGAATGGCGACGATTCCCGCCAGCAGATGGTCATTGCCCAGGCTCACATCCAGCGCATTTTCCGGCATAAACAGCGCGGGAGCGATGATGGCAGATAAGACCGCCGGCGGCACGAACCGCAGTGCGCGTTTCACCACCACCGGCATTTCGTAGCGCCCGAACAGATAGATGAACGACATACGCATCCCGAACGTCAGCGCGCCGCCCAAGAGCATCACCAACCAGATATTCATCGGCGGCTCTCCAGAGACGTTCCGGTGACGATACCGACCAACGCCGCCAGAATGAGACCGAGTTTGAACGGCAATCCCTGGGCCAGCAACGCCACGGCTCCCGCCGATAACGCCGCGGCCAGCATCGGTTTGTCCTTGAGCACCGGCATCACCATTGCGATAAACGTGAGCGGCAGCGCGAAGTCGAGCGGCCACGCAGACGGCAGCGCCGCGCCGAGGAAAATGCCGAGCGCGCTGCTGATCTGCCACGTGGTCCACAAGGCCAGCCCCGCGCCGAGAAAGAACCAATGTCCCGTTGGCGTCAGCCCATGGCGCTCGTAATGCAAACCGGCTGCAGCATACGCTTCGTCGGTCAGGAGATAGGCCAACATCGGCTTCCAGCGCCGTGGCAAATGCTTGAGGTACGGCGCAACAGAGGCGCTGTACAGCATGTGCCGCAGGTTGACAACGGCAATCGTCAGCACGATGATGAGTCCCGGCGCGGCGTCGCGCACCAACTGCGTGGTGATGAACTGCGCCGATCCCGCGAAGACGATGGACGACATCATCTGCGCTTCCAGTGGCGCCAGCCCCGCGCCGAGCGCCAGCGCGCCGTAAATCAGCCCGAAAGGGAAGACACCGATCAACAGCGGGAATTCAGCGCGCACGCCGGCCCAAAACGATTTCGATGTTTGATTCATGGGTTCCTCCAAAATAGTCAAAGGGTCTCCGACCAGACGCCGCCTGGAACGAAAAGGGGGAGATTCCAAACAAGCTGCTCACCTTTCTTGTTACACTTCCCCCTATTTTACTCAATTCTTAAAACCTGTGCTCTTGATTTGTGCACCGGGGTCTCATCATTCTTGCTTTGAGGGGAACGCCAGTTCCCCGTTTTAAGCTGAAATGGCTCTAAAACGCGGATCTGACGATCCGCTCGAAGCGAAATTAGGGAAACTGTGACAAGAATGATCAAGCCATTGTTTGCGCGCTTGCTCCTACAGCAACAATAGTATAATGTAGCAGTATGACGATCTATGTAGACATCTCCGCGGCTGCACACCGACGCGCCGGGTTGGGGCGGTATGCCGAAAACCTGACGCGCGCTCTAGTACCACGCCTCACCCATAAGCTGGCACTGTTCTACAACCGGGAGAAAGGCGTGACGTTGCCACCGGGATTGGAATACCTGCCATCACGCACGGTCGCGCTCAGCTATAAATCATGGCGGATGCTGGTGTGGGCAGGCCAACTGGCGCGCATCCCCTTCAACCGTCTGATACCGGATGCGGCGCTGTTCCATGCCGCCGAGCATCTGTTGATGCCGCTCAAAGACATCCCGACCGTGTTGACCGTCCACGATTTGATATTCCGTTACTTGCCGGAGCATCACAAGCCACTTAATCGTTGGTATCTGAATTGGTCAATGCCCCTGTATTGCCGCCGGGCCAATCACATCATCGCTGTTTCAGAAGCGACGCAGCGCGACCTCATCAACGCCTATCACATTCCACCGGCGAAAATTTCGGTGATCTACGAAGCGGCGGACCCGCGCTTTGAGCCACAGTTGCGCACCGTCGTGGAAGCGATGCGCGCGCGGTATCACCTACCGGAGCAGTATCTCCTCTACGTGGGCACCATCGAACCCCGCAAGAATCTGGTGCGACTCTTGAAAGTATGGGAACCGCTTTATCAAGCCCATGAGGTGCCCCCTCTGGTGATTGCCGGCCATCAGGGCTGGCTATCAGACGATTTCTTCACGGCGCTGGAGAACAGTCCCGCGCGCGACGGTGTGTTACTCACAGGGTATTTTCAAGAGGCAGATTTGCCCGCGCTCTATTCCGGGGCAACAGCGATGATTTTCCCCAGTCTATACGAGGGATTTGGATTGCCGCCGTTGGAAGCGATGGCCTGCGGCACGCCGGTGCTTTGCTCCAACACCTCCTCATTGCCGGAAGTTGTCCAAGACGCTGCGTTGACGTTCGACCCAACCGACGACGAAGCCATGGCGCAGGCGCTCCGGCGGATCACGCACGACAAGAATTTACGCGCCAGGCTCAAGGAAGAAGGGCTCTGCCAGGCAGCGCGTTTCTCGTGGGGGCGGGCGGCACAAGAGACGAAGCGCGTGTACGATCAGGTGTTAGCCGCATGCCGCACTACGTCCTAGATGCCCGCACCGCGACACCGCACTTCCCTGGCATCGGACGCTACGTCACCAATCTCGCCCGGGCGCTGATCCCGCAACTTGCGCCTGACGAACAACTTACCGTATTTTTCGATCCGGCACATCCGCTAGATTTTCCCATTAGCGATGCGGTGCGCAGCTTACCTGTCAATGTCTCGCCGTTTTCGCTGCGCCAGCAATGGGTGATCCCCCGTTTGTTGCGGCAACACCAGGTCGATGTGTACCACAGCGCCTACTACTTGATGGCATATCGTACCGGCGTCCCTACGCTGCTTACACTCTACGATCTCATCCCGATCCATTTTCCCGAACACAGCACGTTGAAGGCGCGCCTGCTCTTTCGTTGGGCGACGGCGCTGGCATTGGGGGCAGCGCAGCACACATTGACTATTTCGGAGGCGACGCGGTGTGACGTTTTAGCCCGTTTTCGCCTGCCGTCCGAGCGGATCACGACGATCCCCCTGGCGGCCGATCCGGCTTTCACGCCGCAGCCGCCGGAAGTTGTCACGGCCTTGCGCGCGCGTTACGCTCTGCCCGACACATTCCTCTTGTACCTGGGAAGCAACAAGCCCCACAAGAATCTGGTGCGACTGATCGAAGCCTGGGCGGTCGTGCAGGCAGAGGCGCCGGACTATACGCTCGTGATTGCGGGCGCGTGGCTGCCGCAGCATCCAGAGTCGCGCCAGCGCGCGCAATCGTTGCGGATCGACAACCGCATACGCTGGCTGGGGCCACTGCCCGGAGAGGATTTACCGGCGCTGTACACGGCGGCGGCTGCCTTCGTCTTTCCCAGCCTGTACGAGGGGTTTGGCCTGCCGGTGATCGAGGCGATGGCTTGCGGAACGCCGGTAGCGTGCGCCAACACCTCCTCGCTGCCGGAAGTAGCGGGGAATGCCGCGGTGTTGTTTGATCCGACGCAGGTGGAGGCCATCGTTGATGCACTGCGACGGGTGCTCGGCGACGGCGATCTGCGCGCCGATTTACGTCAACGGGGTTTGGTGCAGGCCGGCAAGTTCTCATGGGCGCGGACCGCGCAGGAGACGCTTAGGATCTATCAGGGGATGCATCAGAAAAACGGCCAGGGCTTTATCATTCTCGTCACAGTTCCCTATTTTTGCTTCGCGCGGATCGCCAGATCCGCGTCTTATGAGCGTAAAACGGGGAACTGGCGTTCCCCTCGGAGCAAGCATGATAAGACCCTGAAAACGGCTAAGGACTCAATGCGTGTGAACTAATTCATGGAGAAGATGATGAGTAAAAAAGAAGAATCGCTAGAGAAGACGCCGCAATGGCTTGCTGTGGGTATTACCTTGCTTTCATTGCTACTATACATTGTTACCCTGGCGCCGGATATGCTCTGGGGCGGCGGTGATTTCGCAACTTTCCAGACACGCGCATACATGCTTGAAATCGAACCTGGTGTTTTTGGGCATCCACTCTGGGTAATTCTGGCACACCCGTTTACTTATTTACCTATCCGCAATATCGCCTGGCGAGCGAATCTAGCCTCGGCTGTTTTTGCCGCACTTGCGGTGCTTTTTGTGTTTCTCACGGCCTGGCATCTTACCCGGTCACGGGTCGCTTCTTTGTTAGCTACCGGTGCTCTAGTCGTTTCTCACACATTTTGGACTTACGCGGTACTTCCCAAAGTATATTCCTTGAATGCACTTTTGCTATCTGCTTGTATTTATCTGCTGTTGCGTTGGCATAGCAGCCAGAAAGGTGGATATCTCTATGCTTTCATCATTGTTTATGCCATTAGCCAATTCAACCATCTCGTGATGGCAACTGCTGCATTAGGATTCCTTGTTTTTGTTATCGCCGTGTTTTGGCAAAATCGCCATCTGCCTGCAATGCGCCGACAATTCTTTATCAGTATTGGTGTTGCGGTACTGAGTTTGCTACCTTACATACTGGTGTTGCTTTATGGCGAAAGTTCGGGTGGATCTGTAGGTACGATCATAACTTTTTTGAAAGGGTTGGGATATTTAGTGACCACTCCAAAGGCGTTGTTAATCGGACTGGGGTGGGGCGTTGCGTTACTTCTATACCAGTTTCCCATCACAATTATCCCCGGTTTTGTGGGTCTACGGCAATGTTGGAAAGAAACACCATTGAGAAACTGGTTGTTGTTGCTTGTAGCGTTAGGGAATGTTATTTTTCTTATGGCCGCAGTTGACCCGCGTACCGGTGGAGATTATGTGTGGAATCTTCATTATTACCTTCAGTCTTACATCGTCTTCAGTTTATGGATTGCCATAGGTATAAAGCATATCCTCCCTCAATTTGAAAAATTGCCCTACAAATGGGCCAGTGTTGTTGTGCTTACTATATTCGTACCTGTGGTCGCCTATATTGTCACCCCCATGGTGGCAAGGGTCATGCTACAGAATGTACCTGGATTTCGGGAGTTGCCAGGCCGTGATAACTTTACCTTTGTCCTTTCGCCCTGGAAACATACGGAAACGCAAGCACGAGAGTTCGCTGAGTCTATGTTAGATGCCCTTCCACAAGACAGCGTACTGTTGGCTGATTATAGTTTATGGTCAATGATACGGTACCTGCAAGTGATCGAGGGCCAGCGTCCCGATGTCACCCTGGTCAGAATGCCTTTTGCTGGCAGTCACGCACAAGTCCCCCTGCTAGAGCAATATATATCCCAGCCCAACGTATTTATCGCTGATACCTGGCGTTATTACGATATGCAGGAAATAGAGGCGCGTTTTGAGGTCATTCCTGTCCCACCAATCTATCGGATTATACCCAAGGAAAACCAGTGATGCGTATTCTACACATTTACAAAGACTACTTCCCCGTCCTGGGCGGGATCGAAAATTACATGAAAGTCCTGGCCGAAGCCCAGGCCGCAGCCGGGCATAAGGTGGCCGCTGCGGTATGCCACCCAGGTATGGTCACCCGTATCGAGGAACTTAACGGCGTCAAAGTCATCAAATCGCGCCGCTGGGCCACCGTGGCTTCGATGCCCTTGAGCATCAGTCACCCTCTCGTCATTGCGCGGCTCAAACCGGACGTGGTGCATGTACATTCGCCCTATCCGTTGGGCGAGGTCAGCGCGTGGTTGCTCAAGGCGCGCGTGCCGATGGTCATCACCCACCACTCCGATGTGGTGCGGCAGCAGGGATGGCTGCGCCTGTACGCGCCATTGCTGCGGCGCGTTCTGAAACGCGCCGACCGGATTATCGCCACCAGCCCGCGGTACATCGAAACGTCGCCGTGGCTTGCGCCGGTCGCGGGAAAGTGCACGGTGATTCCGCTGGGCGTCGATCATCGCCGGTTTACGCCGCCGTCCAATCCTTTCGCCGGCCCGTTGACGGCGCTGTTTGTGGGGCGCTTGCGCTATTATAAGGGAGTGGATACGTTGCTGCACGCGTTGGTCGATGTGCCGGAGATGTCGCTCAACATTGTGGGAACCGGCCCGCTGCAGGACGAGTGGAAGGCGCTGGCGCACAGCCTGGGCCTGGCTGCGCGCGTGCATTTTCTGGGAGAAATCCCGGATGAGGACTTGCCCGCGCAGTATCACGCAGCACACCTCTTCGTGCTGCCCGCCAATGCCCGCGCGGAAGCGTTTGGCACCGTGCTGCTCGAAGCGATGGCGTCCGGTTTACCCTGTATCAGCACAGAGGTCGGAAGCGGTACCTCGTGGGTGGTACAGGACGGCGTCACCGGGCGGGTGGTGCCACCGCAGGATCCGGCAGCACTGGCAAAGGCGCTACGCGAGTTGATAGATGAGCCTGAAAAGCGCCGCGCGATGGGACAGGCCGGGCGGCAGCGCGTCGAAACGGAATTCACGCAGGAGCTGATGACGCAGCGCGTGATGAAGGTCTACGAGAGCCTGGTGTAACTTTTCTTTTGCATGGGAAAGCGGCGCAATGAGGTTATTGCGCCGCTTTGGCTTGTGCGTACACACGCTCGAATTCGGCCTTGTACTGCCCGGCAATCTCCGGGCTGTGCAGAATGAGCACATTTTCGTCGTTGTAGTTGGCAGCGTTGCTGCTAAAGTTGTACGATCCCGTGATCACCACAGCCTGATCGATGATAATGACTTTGTGATGCATCAGGTAGGGATTGCCGTCAGGTAAAATGTCGATGCCCGCCTGACGAAAAGAGGTGACATCGGAACCATCGGCGTCGAGGTTGCGAGTCTCAATGACCATGCGCACGGGGACGCCGGCGCGGTGGCGGGCCATGATGGCGCCGGCAATGTCGTCATCGGTGAACACAAAGGCCATGACATCCAGGCTGGATTTCGCGCCCTTGATCAACTGGATCATCCGCGAGCGCGCATCCCCCTCCGCCTCGAAGACATTCTCCACCTGTACACCGGCGATCTCGATTTGTGGATAGGGTGTCTTGTCAGGTGAAGCTGCCCCAAACTTTCGCAGAACGAACATCTCCTCGAATTCTGCCGTGTAATTCGCCGCCAATAGCCTGGAATCGGCCACAACGATGTTGTTGTTATTGCGATAGGTGCCGTTGGTGGTCAGATTCCAGGAGCCGGTCCACACCTGTTTGCCGTCAATGACCACGAATTTATTGTGCATGAACGGCTCGGCGCTGTCGAAGACGACCGGCACCTGAGCTTGCAGCAAGCGCGTTGGCCCCAAAGACTCGGCGTAATCCGAGTCCGTCACCAGGCGCACCCGCACGCCACGTTGCTGTGCGCGAACCAGCGCATCGATGACACTGACCAGATCAAACTCAAAAGCGGCGACATCCACACTGGTCTGGGCACCATCAATGGCTGCCGCCAGGCGTTCGTCGATGCCGCCCTTGCGGTCTGTAGGGCGATCGGGGTAACGCGGCGTCGTAAAGAAGACCTGGATACTGGCTTTGTCGGAGACCTCGACAGGTTTGGCGCTGCCGCCCAGCAGGTCGATGCCGGCCCATACGGCGATGAGGACGAAAAGCGAAATGAGCAGCTCTTTCCAGCCGAAGCGGGACTTTTTCTCTGGCGTGGTCGTTGATGGTGTCATCGACTACATCTCGTCGGTAAAGGCAGGTGGGGATGCCAGAAGCAGGTGCAACATGACGGTAGGATCGTCGGTCTCGGCGCTGGTATTGGCCGTTTCCCGCATGTAGCGCCGCAATTTACGCAGCGCCGGGTCGAGATACCGCCAGGCCTCTTCGTCGTCCATATCAACGGTTTCCAGCACCAGCCGCTCGATCTCCGTCTCGGCCCAGTGCAGCAAGGTCAGCGCCTCATCGTCGGCAAGGGCTGCTGTCAAGCCGGGGTCCGCAGTGATGCGCTCGATGGCAGCTTGCACGCGGCTTTGAATGTGCGGTGCGTTCAATGCAAGATCTTCGGTTGTTTTCATTGTATCGCTCCCCGAAAGAGAGTCCCAGGGCTTCAGTCAGGTAGTCGCGTCGTCGCCATCGTCGCTGCAAAGGCATTGAGGGCGGTGAGTTGCGGCGGTGTCGGGCGGATGAACGGACGCACCCGGCGGATGGTGTCCCACGCCTGCGCCGCGCTCATACCGGTGCGCACCAGGTACGCCGCGGCCATCATCGGTGCGCGCCCCACGCCTGCCGCACAGTGGATGTAGACTCCGCGGCCCGCGGCGATGTGCTGGCGGATAAAATCTACGCCCCGTTCCAGGTCCTCTACCGTGGGAGCAGCGTCGTCGGTGGTGGAGAGCCACAGGTAGTGATCCAACGCCAGCCCGCGTTGCGCATCATCGGATTCCTCGCGCATGTTGAGCACGGCGCTAATCCCCAGGGCGCGCATCTGCGCCAGCCCGCGCCGCCTGTGTTGCCCGCCGACGTAGAGATTGGGCTGCACACGGCTGATGTGCGGGAGTGAGAAGCCATGGGTGCGGCGCACAATTTTGTCTTGTATCCAGAGGTACGTGGCGCGCATGCCATGTTCGAGCAAACGCCGATAAATAATATAGACGAGCGCGAACGGAGGAAAAGTTTTAAGTCGGGTTTGTTTCTCGAAGATTGCTTGTTCCATAGGTAGTTATGACGCAACGGAGGTATTGATGTCTTCCTTGACCGCCGGCAGCGTAAAGAAGAAGGTGCTCCCCTGTCCCGCCGTACTTTCTACTCCCACTTCACCGTTCAGTCGCGTGACGATCCGCTGCACGATCGAGAGTCCCAGACCGTGGCCTTCGACAGGGGTTTGTCCCAAGCGGGTGAACGCAGCGAACAGGTGGGACTGCTCTTCCTCAGTCAAACCATTGCCGTTATCACGCACCCAGAAGCGCACCCTGTCCGGCGGCTGCGGCGTCGCTCCCACCGTGATGCAGGGGGGCGTTCCGCCATACTTGACCGCATTACTGAGATAATTGACCCACACCTCCTCAATCCACGGACCATAGCCGTAGGCAACAGGCCAAACCTCAGGGATGCTGATTTGCACGGCGTGCTCACTGAACATATCGACAAGGCGATCTGTAGCAGCGAGGACAATGCTCCCCATATCCAATGGCGTGAGCGGCACTTCGTTCATCTGACGCACACTGGCAAGCAACAGCAGCTCGTTGATGATGTTTGCCATCCGCCGCCCATTCTGCGCGATGATCGCCAGCGTTTCGCCCAGCTTGTCTGCCGACATTTGGGTGTAGCGTTTCTGCAACAGGTCACTGAACCCCACCACGGCGGTGAGAGGAGTCTTCAGGTCGTGAGCGACGGTGTGCGCGAAGGCGTCCAGTTCAGCGTTGCGGACTTCCAACTCGGCGGCCTGCTGTTGCAAGAAAAGGTTTCGCGCTTCGAGGTCTTTCTGCAAAAATCGCAGGGTCAAATGCGTTTGGATGCGCGCCAGGACTTCCTTCACCTGGAAGGGCTTGGTGATGTAATCCACGCCCCCGACGGTGAAGGCCTGCACCTTGTCCAATTCCTGGTTCAGGGCGCTAAGAAAGATGACGGGAATGTCGCGCGTTTTTTCGTCGGCCTTTAGCAGGCTGCACACCTCGTAACCCGAAAGTCCCGGCATCATAATGTCGAGCAGCACCAAATCCACGGGAAGCGTATGGGCAAGTTGCAGAGCTTGTTCGCCATCGGCTGCCGTATGGGTGATATATCCAGCCCGGCCCAAGACATCCGACAGGAACCGCAGATTGAAGGGTGTATCGTCCACAATTAAAATGCTTGCGCCAGGCCCACCGGTCTTGTTCATCGCTTCCTTTGACACAATCTGATGACACAATCTGAACTGTTCCAAGACTCAGTAGATCGGATTTTGCCTGGTCTGGATCGTCAGCCCCAGTCAGAACAGGGATCTGCCGATCCCCTCGAAGCATTTTTGGATCTACTGAGACTGCTATAAACACACTTACACTATATCACATTTTCAATAACTAACCATCTGATGATTACCCATATCTCACCGTGGAGCACGCTGAGGTCGCCGAGAGGCATAACAGAGGCTTTTTCTGCGCGCCTTGCGACCGCTGGGGGGAATGTATCGCGCGCATCGTGCAACATACGGGTCATCATCGACTCACCATAGAGGCGCATCAGCCAAACAACGCCGAGGTTGCGTCGGCAAGATCGATCCCCTTGCCGGCGATCTCGCCATACAGGTCTTGGTAATCGCGGGTGCGCACCACAATCGGCATGGGCACAGCATGCCCCAGAATGAGCGCCTGTTGTTTGGTTTCCAGGCGCGCCAGCACTTCGCGCAGCGCCGCCGTCCCCGCCAGGCCCGAAAAGACGGCGCGGATGTCGTTTTCCTCATCGAGCAGCGCCGTCACCCGCGTGCCGATCTGGCTCATCACCTCTGGATCGATGCCGCTGGGCCGCTGGTCGACCACCAGTAACGTGACGTTGTACTTGCGCATCTCCCGCGCAATCGTGCCGAAGATGGTGTGGCGGGCGATCGCCGGATCGAGGAACTTGTGCGCCTCTTCGATGGTGATGATCAACGGGCGTGGCTCGCTGCCTTTGCCGCCCAGCGCCGATTCCTTGCGATCCACATACGCTTTGTGAATCCGCCGGGTGATGTAGTTCGCAACTAACAAGTAGGCTTCCAAAGCGTTGCCATAACGGCCAAACTCCAAAATCACGCTCACGTTGCTACTGATATAATCCAGGATGCGCTTAATCGGGTCATCCGTAACGTTTTCTACAAGGAATTCAAAACGGAGCAACTGCTCTAACTTACGTTTGATCGCTCCGAGCGTACCCTCATGGAGCTGATTGTTTTCCAGAATATTTGTCAAGGTCTCATCCGGCGTCTCAGCCAATAAGCGCCGCACCCACGCCTTTCCTAAGCGCCGACTCAACATATACAACGCATTGCGTTGCACTTCGGTGAATCCAAAGAGCGGCGCGAGCAATTCCAGGTCTTCCGGTTCCAGTTGATCGTAGCCAATGTTGACTTTGAAATCCACCTTGCTGCCGCGCCGTTGCGACGACTCAGGATCGAGGGTAAACACGCTCACGCGCCCGTCGTAGAAAAGCTGGCGCAATCCCTTGACGTCTTGCCTGGCCTCATCCTGGCTTTTCCAGCCATACTCGTTGTGCATGTCGAAGACCAGATTGACGGCAGCGCGCTCCTGGATGATGCCTGCCAGCACCATCCGTGTGAGGAACGTCTTGCCGGTACCGCTTTTCCCAAAAATGCCGCTGGAGCGTTCAACGAAACGCTGCAAATCCAGCGCGATGCGCGTGCCCTCCATCTCCAACGGCTCGCCGATGTAGAACCGCCCGGGTTCGTCGGGATTGCCGAAGATTTGCGCCACCTCTTCCGGCGTAGCTTCGTACACGCGCGTGAAGTGCGCGGGGACGGTCTTGGCGGGCCGCACGTTGCCATCTTCGACGACCAGCATCGGCGTGATGTGCATCTGCCCGTAGGTGAGCGTGCCGCGATAGACCTGCGCCAGGAAGCCGTCCGGGTCCTCCGGTGGTGACTGTTCCACCTCTGGGTGACGGCTGGCCAGCGTCACATCGGTGATCATCCCGAAAAAGCGGCGCGCCGTCTGCCCGCGCACCACGACGTAACGGCCCACCGCCAACCCTTCGATGAGCCGGTTGGGTGACAGTTTGGCCTCCAGCCCCTTGCTGAGGCTGCCGCTGACGACCACACCCAACACGGTAGGGTCTACCGGTTTGGGACGGGGGAACCAGACATCCAATTCACTTTCGCTCATCGTACCTCCCTGATAGTCCGGTAGTCGTTAGTCTGATAGTCGATAGACTTGTCCCCGAATCGGTCGCAAACAGGTGTCGAACATAGATTCACGCAGATAATTCTATTCAATCAGCGTGAATCTGCGTCCGAATCCCATCGCAGTATGGGGTAACATCTTTAATCTGTGGCGAAGTCTTGTAGCATCTTGGCAAACCTTTCAAGCGACAGGTTGCCTTTCACACGGATACGGGGCCAGGTGTAGCGGTTGTCCAGACGCAGTTCAGTCCCCCAGGCAGTGGTGACGGCCCCCCAATACCCGGCAGATTCCACCACAGCGATCGTGGCGTCGTCGTAACGCCCGGAGGGATAGCAGAAAAAGCGCACGGGACGTTCGGTGTGCGCCTCGACCGCTTCGCGCGCCCCCAGGATTTGATAGACCAGAAATTCGTAGGCGCGCCCGGTGAGGTCATAATGGTCACGGCCATGCGCCTGCATCGACATGCCGGCATCGGCCATCGCCCGCACGTCGTTCCAGGTGAGATACTGAGGCGCTTCGTAATGCGCCGGCGTCGCCAGCACGAAAAATTCACCGACGAAACCGTACTTTTGCAGCAGCGGCAGCGCATGGGTGTAGGCGTCTTTGTAGCCATCGTCGAAGGTGAGCACAATGGGCTTCTCCGGTAAGGGTTTGCCGGTCGTCAGCGTCTCGTAGATGTCGGCCAGCAGGACGCTGTGATAGCCTTGCGCTTGCAGGTATTGCAATTGTTCCTCGAAGTGTGCGGGGATCACAGTCAAATCACGTCGATAGACGTCGGCGTCCGGCGGCAGTTCGGAGATGTAATGGTACATCAAGATCGGCACATGCACAGCCTCCGGAGGTGGGGGATAGGTGGGTGTGGGGGGAAGGGTAGGCTCTGGTGGCTCCGGCGTCGCTGTAGGTTCGGGCGTGGGGGTGGGTTCAGGTGTGGGTGTGGATGTGGCGGTCGGCGTTGGCGTCGCAGTCGCTATGGCAGTAGCCGTGGCAGTAGCCGTGGCCGTTGGCGATGGGGTCGCCGTCGGTGTCGGCGTCTCCGTGAACGCCGGCGTGTCTGTCACCATTACGGCGGCTTCGGCGAGCTGTTGTGGCAACACGCCCCCACCGCTCCCCGCGGCACAGCCCGCCAAGAACAGCAGCAACAACGGCACAAGCCAGATTCGGCGATCGCTCATTATGGTTGGTTTCATAAGGGTAGTCAGATAGTCGTCAGTCTTTAGTCGTTAGTCGTTAGTCTTTAGTCTTTAGTCGTTAGCCATCAGTAGATCGAATTTTGCTTGCTCTGGATCGTCAAATCCAGAACGGGGATGACGATCCCCTCGAAGCAATTTGTAATTTACTGAGTCTCAGTAATCTAATTCTGCTTGGTCTGGATCGCCAGATCCAGACCGGAACGGGAATGACGATCCCCTCGAAGCAATTTGTAATTTACTGAGTCTCAGTAATCTAATTTTGCTTGCTCTGGATCGTCAAATCCAGAACGGGGATCTGACGATCCCCTCGAAGCAATTTGTAATTTACTGAGTCTCAGTAATCTAATTTTGCTTGCTCTGGATCGTCAAATCCAGAACGGGAATCTGACGATCTCCTCGAAGCAATTTGTAATCTACTGAGTCTTCAGTCGTCGGCTGTTAGCCTGAACAGCAATAGTGTACCACATTTTCGGCAGGTGTCCCGTACCTGACGCAAAAGAGAGAGCGACGGCATGTCTTTGTGACGCCATTCGCTCTCTCACGTATCAGATGTGAATGTCAGCGGCGGCGAGAAATCCAGAAGGTCAGTCCGGCCAAAAGCAATGTCACTGCGCCCAGAATGCCCGGCAGCCACCAGGAAGGTGTCGAGGTCTGCGTTGGTACGCCAGTCACCAGGCTGTATTGGTCCGCAGTGGTCGGTTCGGCGGTGTCGTATGCCATCCACTCGCTTTCGCCGGCGGGGGGAGGAGCACCGGTGCTACCTTCTGTGACGCGCTCGGCTTCGTCAACGCCCTGCGCTTCTGCCGCCGGGGCGGATTCCAGGGCCAGCATTTCTTCTTGAGGTGCGGTTTCGGTCAATTCCTGCGCGTTCGTTGTCGCTTCTGCCGCCGCAATCCCCGCGTCGGGCTGGGGCGTGGCGGTGAGTGGAACTGCCGCCGGCGCTTCGACGACTGCTTCTGACTCTACCACTTTTTCCGCTCGTGCTACTGCTTCGGTGCTTGGGGTGGCTGTAGGCATGGCTGCCGGCTCACGGACTTGCATAACTTCGACTTCCTTCTGCACCACCACGGTGGCGACGACCGCGGCCGGCGGTGCTTCCATAGCCGGCATTTCTTCAGCGGCTTTGGGGGCATTCATGACCATCGTCGGGGAGATGCTGCGTTGCATATAGGTCAGCCCTGCCGTCACCACAAACGCTACGGCAGCCAGGGAGGTCGCCAGACGCATGAAGAGCAACGGTGTGGAACGGCGGTGTGCCCGCTGCGGCGATTTTTCGGCCCCCGATTTTTCGGCACCCGATTTTTCGGCCACCATTGAGGGCGTGAGCAAATAATTGCGCGGCGGTTCGCGCAGCGGAATGGCCCTCACCAGGGCGACGACCTCGCGCATCTCCTTGACCTTCTGTTGTAGGGCGCGATCTTGAGCCAACGCCGCCTCGAAGGCCGATTGTTTCGCCGGTTCCAGTTCGCCATCCACATAAGCAGAGATGTCTACTTCGCGCCACGTTGTGTGCATCTGCGTCATCTTTCTTCCTCCACCCGCGCGGTGAGGGCGCGACAAGCGCGCGCCGTCACCCCCATCCCTACATTATTGGTAATCCATGCCACGTTATGCTTCATCCTCACTGTTTAGACGATAGCGATGCGGTAAAAGTTCCCGCTCCTCTTGCAAGAGCTGCTGCATTTGCGCCCGCGCGCGCGCCAGCCGCGATTTGACCGTGCCCAGACGGGTGTTCAGCAACTCCGCCACTTCCTGATACGCCAGTCCCATACGGTCCACCAAAACGATGACCATGCGTTGGTCTTCCGGCAGTTTCGCCAGTGTGCGCTCCAACAGCGCGCGTAGCTCCTGTTGCTGAAGGGTCTGTTCCGGCAACAGCCCGCCGTCTGCCAGATGGGGATTGGCCTCGTCATCGGCATCGCCAAAGTCCTCCCACGATACGGTGGGACGGCGCTTGCGACGGCGCAATTCATCATAACAGGCATTGGCGACGATCCGCAACAACCAGGCCCGGAACGAGCCACCGCGAAACTTCGCCAACCCTTTGTAGGCGGAGATAAAGGCTTCCTGCGTGGCATCATCCGCAGCAGCCTCATCGTGCAACAGATGCCAGGCCAGGTTATAGACTTGCGTCTGGTAGTGCAGGAGCAGCCCGTTGAAAGCGTCCAGATTGCCCTTCTGGGCGCGCTGAACTAACGCGGCTTCGTCCCATGAATCGGTCGTTGTGTTCATCATTTGTTCTTTTTTGTCAGCAGATGCTCCTGCTTGACGTATTCTCAAATTTAGCTATACTTATTGCCAGGCCGAAGTGGCGGAATAGGCAGACGCAAGCGACTCAAACTCGCTCGGGTAACCCCCATGTGGGTTCGACTCCCACCTTCGGCATTATAACGCACAAGCGGGTGAACGCCAAGTTCACCCGCTTTTTTTAGGTGCTTGACGCTTCGATTGGCTCAGGATATAATCCCCACAAGCAGGAGGAAAGCACAACCAACATGAAGAGTATTTTCGAAAGTTTGCGCAAAACCCGCAACGCCGTCTTTGGGCAAATCGCCCAGCTTCTGGGCGCCGGCGATATTGACAATGATACGTGGGAAGACCTGGAAGCGTTGCTCATCCAGGGGGACGTGGGCGTGGAGACTTCGCTGGCACTGATCGAACGGCTGCGGCAACGCGCCAGTGCTGAGGGGATTTACCGGACAGCCGATCTGCAAAAGGTGTTACGCGAGGAATTGCGCGCGTTACTGCCGGAAGGTGAGCCGCTGAACCTGGATTGGCCGCTGGCCGTGTTGCTGATTGTGGGCGTGAATGGCTCAGGAAAGACAACGAGCATCGGCAAGCTGGCGGCGTATTTCAAACGCCAGGGGCGTAAGGTGGTGCTGGCGGCGGCGGACACATTCCGCGCGGCAGCGATGGACCAATTGGCCGTGTGGGGGCAGCGTGTGGACACGCCCGTCATCACCGGGCCGGAAGGCGGCGATCCCAGCTCCGTGGCCTACGACGCGATCCAGTACGCCGAGGCGCGTAAGGCGGATATGGTCATCGTCGATACGGCGGGGCGTCTGCACACGCACCACAACCTGATGGCGGAGCTGGAGAAAATACAGCGGGTGATCGCCAAACGGGTGGCCTGGGCGCCACACGAGACCTTCCTGGTTCTCGACGCCAACACCGGCCAGAACGGGCTGATCCAGGCGCAACAATTTCTCAACGCTGTGAAGGTCAGCGGCATCATCCTGGCGAAGTTGGACGGCAGCGCCAAAGGCGGGATGGTGCTTTCCATTGGACATCAACTGGGCTTGCCGGTGCGCTTCGTCGGCACGGGCGAACATGTGGAGGATTTCATGCCCTTCGACCGCGAAGCCTTCGTGCAGGGTCTGTTAGGGCAACCATGATGCACAACAGACTCAAGACTTACGCAAACAAGAGTTTTTTACCGCCGAGCACGCAAAGAGCGCAGAGACTTTATGATTTTTCTGCTTTCATCTTTGCGACTGACTACCCGACTAACGACTACCTGACTAACGACTATCCGACTAACGACTATCCGACTATGATTGTGGAGGAACAATGACCGAAACTGTAGATCGTCTCGAAAATCTGGCTTCTCGCGTGGAGGCTATCTGGAGGCGTCTTTGACTTACCTGGAAAAATCCAGGAACTTGATACTTTAACTGCGCAAAGCGCCGACCCTGATCTGTGGAATGACCCTGACCATGCACGCGCGGTGATGCAGCGGTTGGCGACGCTACAAGAGGACGTGCAGTACTGGACCGGTCTGCGCCAGGAGATTCACGACACGCAGGAGTTTTTCGCCCTCGGCGACGCGGACCTGTTCGCTGAACTTGAACAAACGACGGACAAACTGGAAAACGAAGTGGCGCAGGCCGAATTCCGGCTGCTCCTTGCCGGTCCATACGACCGTAGCGACGCCATCCTGGCGATCCATGCCGGAGCCGGGGGGACGGATTCGCAGGACTGGGCCAACATGCTGCTGCGGATGTTCTTGCGCTGGGCGGAGCGCCGCAATTTCAAAACCGACATCCTCGATATGATGGAGGGTGAAGGGGCCGGCATCAAGAGCGTCACCGTGAGCGTGCGTGGGCCGTATGGCTACGGCTACCTGCGTTCGGAGCGCGGCGTGCACCGGCTGGTGCGCCTGTCGCCCTTCGACGCGGCCCACCGGCGGCACACGTCGTTCGCGCTCGTCGAGGTGTGGCCTGATTTGGGGGAGGATGCGCCGCTGGAGATCGACCCGGACGACTTGCAGATCGACACGTATCGCGCTTCGTCGGCGGGCGGACAGCACATGCAGAAGAACGAGACGGCGGTGCGTATCACACACCTG
This sequence comes from Chloroflexota bacterium, assembly GCA_019873725.1. Classification (GTDB taxonomy): domain Bacteria; phylum Chloroflexota; class Anaerolineae; order B4-G1; family SLSP01; genus DSWT01. Next base: position 18,467 of record JAIOAS010000052.1, read on the forward strand.
CCCACGGGCATCGTCTCGTCGTGCCAGAACGAACGCTCGCAGACGCAAAACCGCGAGGTCGCCATGCGTGTGCTCAAAGCGCGCTTGATGCAGCTTGAGGAAGAAAAACGCCGCCAGCAGCTCGACGCACTCAAGGGTGAGCATGTCGATGCCGGATGGGGCAATCAGATCCGCTCCTATGTGCTGCATCCTTATCAAATGGTCAAGGATCACCGTACCGATCACGAGACCGGCAATATCCAGGCAGTGTTGGACGGCGATTTGGACGCCTTTATGGAGGCATACTTGCGTCATACAATGAACGATTATCAAGACCAGTGATGGTGCGGGCGTTGTAGCGCGAGTTGGCAACTCGCGCTACAAAAATCGCTACAGCTTTTGGCACAACGCCGACAACAAAAAGGATCGCCAGCCTTCGTAGATCGCAAATTGCTCTGAGGGGATCGCCAGATCCCCGTTCTGGCCTGGATCTGGCGATCCAGGCCAAGCAAAATTAGATTTACTGAGACTACCTGACCTATGACTATCAGACTATTTTGATAAGGAGGGAATCGATGATCGACAAGCACAAGAGGCCGGGTCTTAATAGCTTTAGCAGCGTCAACAAACCCGTTTCCGGCGGTTCAAAAAGTGGCGGAGCGAAGACGCCCGCCGGCGGGCCACCCAGGCCCTCCGGCGGCGATGCCAACATTCAGTCGCGCATCCCCAGACCGGCGCCCGCACCGACGTCCCAACCTAAACCGTCTGGCGCTAAAATGCCTGCGCCAACGTCTGCACCCTCGCCCGCTGCTGCAACGCCATCCCCGGAGGATACACGCGCTCAGCAACTCGCCAGCGCGCGCACCCGTTGGGAGCGGTTGGCCGGTCTGGCCACATTGAGCGCCATCTTCGACCAACTGTCCTCTGTCACCGCCAAAGTCGATGGAGACGCCCGCCAGCGGGCCGCCCAGGCCCTCCGGCGGTGATGCCAACATTCAGTCGCGCATCCCCAGACCGGCGCCCGCACCGACGTCCCAACCCAAACCGTCTGGCGCTAAAATGCCTGCGCCAACGTCTGCACCCTCGCCCGCTGCTGCAACGCCATCCCCAGAGGATACACGCGCTCAGCAACTCGCCAGCGCGCGCACCCGTTGGGAGCGGTTGGCCGGTCTGGCCCCATTGAGCGCCATCTTCGACCAACTGTCCTCTGTCACCGCCAAAGTCGATGGTCTGGACAACGAGATTGCCCAGCTCCGCGCGCGCGGCTATCGCTTTGGGCGCACCATGGAAGAGCGCGCCGCCACCCTGAAATCGCGCTGGCCGCAGCAGCAGATGACGGCCAATCGCCTGCTCCAGGAGCAGCGCAATGTACTGCAAAGCGCCGCCAACGAGACGCAGCGGCTGCTTGGTCAGGCCGAACGCAACACCGGCCTGCTGGATACGGTGGACAGCCGTCTGTGGGCGCTCGAAAACCAGATCAACGAAGCGCAACGCAATGTGCGGGGGATCTTCAGCAGCACGGAACAGGAAATCAGCAAACTGCAAGACGAGATGCGCGAAGTGCGCGCGATGTTGGACGCGCTAGACAACGCTTCCTTCGATCTGTTGCCCGACGAGCATGGTGTGGCGGTGTGCAAGGCCCAGTGGATCAGCGACAATCAACAGCCAGAGGGCCTGCTGTTCCTCACCGACAGCCGCCTGATTTTTGAACAGCGAGAAGAGCGCGTGATCAAAAAGAAGCTCTTCTCTTCCGAGAAAGAACTTGTCCAGGAACAACTCTGGGCTGCACCGGTGGGGGTGATTGCCGAAGTGCAGGCAGATGACAAGAAATCGGGCCTGTTTGGGCTGGGAAGGCAAGAGTTACTCACCCTGAGTTTCGTCGAGCGCACGCGCGAGCTGCCAGGCGACGTGACCCTGCACCTCAAGGGTGGGGCGACCAACGAGGCGTGGCTGGCGCTGATCCGTCAGGTGAAAAGCGGGCAAATTGCTGCCGACCGCTTCGGCGCGCCCGCGCCCCAACAGGTGTTGGCAGCCCAGGCGGAAGCCGAAGCCGCGAAACCCACCGCCGAACTCCCCACCCGCTGCCCCGCCTGTAACGCCAAGTTGCCTCCCATCTACAAGGGGATGAAGCAGGTGGAATGTGAGTACTGCGGAATGGTAGTCAACATATAGCGGTAGACAGGGTATGGATTTACTGTACGAGGTGGGACACTACATCGACGCGCACCGCCTCCTGAAACCGGGAGCGCGCGTGGTGGTCGGTGTCTCCGGTGGGCCGGATTCGGTGGCACTGCTACACGTGCTGCGACGCCTGGCCGCACCGCTGGACCTCGCCCTGCATGTCGCGCATCTCCATCACGGCATCCGCGATATGGACGCCGACGCCGACGCCGAGTTCGTCGCAGCCCTGGCGGAAGCCTGGGGCTTGCCTTGCACCATCGAGCGAGTCGACGTTCCCGCGATTGCTGCAGAACAGAAGCTGGCGCTCGAAGAAGCCGCCCGTCGCGCCCGCTACACTTTTCTGCACCAGGTTGCCCAGAAAGTTGGCGCACTGCGCATCGCGGTGGGGCACAACGCCGACGACCAATCCGAGACGGTGCTGATGCACTTGCTGCGGGGCGCCGGTCCGGCGGGATTGCGTGGGATGCTGCCCGCGACCCCACTGCGCGACTATCATCTGCTGACGCCATGCCCCAAGCCGGTCTCGGAGATGAAGCTCATCCGCCCGCTGCTCGCCATCCCCCGCGCCGACATCGAAGCCTACTGTACCGAACAGCAGTTGACCACCCGCTTCGACCGCTCGAACCTGGACACCACCTTTTTCCGCAACCGCCTGCGCCTCGAGGTCTTGCCGTATCTGGCGCAGATCAATCCGCACATTGCGCAGAACCTGCGCCACCTGGCCGAGGTCGTGCGTGCAGACTACGATCTGCTGCACGAGTTCGTGTCGGTGGCGTGGGACACACTGCTGGTGAAAAGCGCGCCTGACCTGCTGGCCTTCAACCTGGAAGGCTGGCGGGCGCAGCCGCTTGCCATTCAACGGGCCATCATCCGCCGCGCGGCGTATAAACTGCGCCATTCGCTGCGCGATGTGAGTTTCATCCACGTAGAAGACGCGGTACACATCGCCCAGCAGGGGGCGACCGGCGCGCAGGCCACCCTGCCCCATGGGCTGCGCTTGACGGTCGGCTACACCACCCTCACCATCGCCGGAGAGAACGTTTTGCACCTGCCGGCGGAAAATCCCTGGCTCACACCGGGCAGCGTCATTTCCCTGACCACTCCCGCCGAGATTGATTTGCCGAACGGCTGGCATTTGCACATTCAGGAAGCGCCGCACTGGAATCTGGACGCCATCGCCAACAACTGCAACCCCCTGGTGGCATGGATGGATGCCGATGTGTTCGGTGATGCCGCCATCCTGCGCACCCGGCAGCGCGGTGACCTCTTCCAGCCGCAGGGGATGCGCCATGCCACAGTGCGGCTGAGCGATTTGTTGATCAACGCGAAAATACCGCGTCCGTGGCGCGATCATGTACCGCTGGTCGAAGCGGGCGGGCGCATCCTGTGGGTGGTCGGCCTGCGGCTGAGCGAAGCGGCGTTGGTGCGCCCGGATACGCAGCGCGTTGTCTATCTGCGATTCTCAGGGCCGTAAGGAGCGTATATGCCAAAACATCTGGTTTTAGTCGCGGGGAACATTGGCGCGGGCAAAACGTCGCTGGCCGAAAGGCTGGGAAAACGGCTCGGCTGGCACGTCGCGTATGAGTCGGTGGACAACAACCCGTATTTGGCCGACTTCTACGCCGATATGCGCGCCTGGAGCTTCCACCTGCAGATCTTCTTCCTGGGCCATCGCGCCGAACAACACCGCCAACTGATGGCGCTGCCGGAATCGGCCATCATCGACCGCAGCATCTATGAGGACGCCAACATCTTCGCGCGGGCGCTGTACAGCATGGGCAACATGACCGAGCGCGACTACCATGCCTACCAGCGACTTTACGATCTGGTCATCGACACCTTGCCGCGCCCTGCGCTGCTCATCTACATCAAGGCCAGCCCGGATACGTTGCTCCGCCACATCCGTCAACGCGGGCGGGAGATGGAGAACAGCGTCTCCGTCGACTATCTGACGCTGTTGGGACGGTTCTACGACGAGTGGATGGCGACGTTCGATCAATGCCCCGTGCTGACCGTGCCGGGCGATGACCTGGACTTTGTCCGTTACCCTGAACATCTGGAAATCATCGCCGAGCGCGTGGAAGACAAACTGGCGGGCAAAGAGTTTGTAGAATTTCCTAAACCGGGAGTGTTGAATGCCCGTTGAACCCGGAGAGCCACTAAGTGAGCGCGAGATCGAGATCGTGGAATTGGTCGCCGCCGGGCTGACCAACCGCGAGATCGCCCTCCGCACCTACCTCAGTCCCAACACGGTGAAGGTCCACCTGCGCAATATCTTCACCAAAACCGGCGTAGCCTCCCGCACCGAGTTGACGGTGCTGGCGATGCAAGAAGGCTGGATCGATGTCCCCGGCATGGCTGTGATGCCAGAAGATGGTGCGCAGACAACGCCGGCGCAAGACATGCCGGTGGCAGAGCAGCCGGCCCAACCCGGCATACCTCCCTGGCCGCGTGTGCGATGGGTGGCTTTAGCTGCGGGCCTGATAGTGGCGCTCGTGGCGTTGGTTTTGCCGAGGCAACCTGTAGGGCAGGCCGCTGTCCCCACTTCCAGTGGGTTGATCGATCAAACCGCCTCCTCGCGGGTGATGGATGTCCCGCTTGGAGAGAACGGCGGCGCGCGCTGGAGCGAGTTGACGCCGCTGCCGGTACGCCGGGCACGGATGGGAATCGCGGCACTGGGCGACAACCTCTACGTTGTCGGTGGCAGCAGCGAAGATGGCCCCACCGGGCGGTTGGACATCTACAACATCGCTACTGCGCTGTGGCGGACCGGTGCGCCGCGCCCGGCAGCCCTGGCGAATATCGGCATCGTGGCGTTGTCAGAGAAGCTGCTCGTCCCCGGTGGCTGTGACGCGAGCGGCGTCCCTCAAGCGATCACCCATCTGTACGATCCACAAAGCGACACGTGGAGCGAGGGAGCGCCGTTGCCCCAACCATTGTGCGC
>JAIOAS010000053.1 GCA_019873725.1 Chloroflexota bacterium
TGGATGCTATGCTGTATCGCTGGGCGAACGGCGAAGGTGAAGCCGCCTGACTTCGCGCAAGCGCCAAAGAATTGTAGGCGGATTTCACGGATTCATGAGTGAGGCTACTGAAAGAAACTAAGATTTTCACACGGAGACACAGAGGTCACGCAGTTTTATTTAACAGTTACCCAAAATTTTAATATGTTTTGGCCCGCCGAGGGGGCATCTCGGCGGGCCGGGGCTTTGGTACTCCTTCTGAGAGAGGAGTCTGGCTTAATCCCCCAGGTGGGTAAGCCCCTACTGGAACTGGTTCTCGATCATGTCCTCGGGATAGGCGTATGTCTTGTGCATGGCGATGTCGATGCCGTAGAGTTCCGCATCTTTCAGCACGCGCAGCAGGTTGAATTTGTTCAGGACGAAGAAGAGGGTGAATCCTGCGGCGGCGGTGAAAAGGGTAATGCACAGCGCACCAAGGGCCTGCACCCCGATCTGCGAGAGCCACTCGCTGGTCTCCAGGCCGTAGATGGGATGCCCACCGAGCACCTTCGCCCCAAACAACCCCGTCGCCAGCACGCCCCAGATGCCGCACGCCCCATGCACCGGGAAGCAGGCCAGCGCGTCATCGATCTTTAGCACGTTTTCCAGCAGACCGACGGTGAAAGTGGTGAGCAGCCCGGCGACCAGTCCGGTGATGAAGGCGAAGATTGGCCCCATCACCGCTGCACCGGAACAGATGGCGACCGCCCCGGCAAGCAAGCCGACCATGCTGGTAAGGACGTGCCCGCGTGATGTGAGCGCCGCCCCGAACAGACCGCCTGCCATTGCCATGGCCGTCGTCACCGAAACCCACGACAGTTCCACGTTGATGGTTTGCGGATCGGTGGCCGTGCTGGAACCGATGTTGAAGCCAAACCACCCGAAGACGAGCAGCCAGGCGCCGATGACGGACAAGGGGATGCTGTGCCCAAAGAACGAGCGCGCCAGGTTGTTCTTGCCCACGAATTTACCGATCCGGGGACCGATGATGATCGCGCCGCTCAGCGCCAATGTTCCACCGACCAGGTGTACCACGCTCGAACCGGCGTAGTCGATGAAGCCGAGACTGCTCAGCCAGCCGCCGCCCCATACCCAGTGTTCGACAATCGGGTAGATGAACCCCGAAATCACGCCGGCGGCGATGACCCATCCCCAGAAGTTATCGCGTTCGGCCAGCGCGCCGGGGACGATAGCCACAGCGGTAATGGCGAACATCGACATCTTGAACCACAAGGCCAGATCACCGAAGCCGGAAGGACTGGCGGGGATGCCGTAAGCGCCGCTTCCCGACAGCGCGGGCGGTAGCGGATTGGAAATAGTCGGCAGGAATTTGGGCAACCCGATGACCGGTGCATCTGTGTAATAGGCCAACGGAAACCCGATGAGAAAGTACATCACAAAGGCCAACGTCCAACCGACGTTGATGACGAGGATGGTATGACTGACGTTTTTCTTGCGTACCATTCCCGCGTAGAGCAGGGCAAATCCGGCAGTGGCCATGATGAAGATGGCGACCGGCGCCCAGCCAACCAAAAAGGCTTGTTGAAAGCCTGCAAACAGGTCAAGTTGATTGTCCATGAGAATCCTCCTTCTGTTTTCGAACTGCGATGCGCTATGATGGGGCTGCGCGCCTGGCGGGCGCAGCGGTGTCGATGACGGGCCTATCCTGCGCTAAATTTTGCTGGCGAACCAGACCGGTTTCAGCGCAATCGGGATTTCCTCGACGGACAGGCCGTCGCGTTCGATGTTCAGCTTGAGGATCTGTGGTTTGAGCGGTACACTGCGCGATTTCCGCAGCAGGAAAATGCGCGTCCAGATCACGTCGTGCTTGTGGTAGTCGAGATAGATCAGGTGATCGGCCAGGTATTCGGTAATATCCGGCGACATCGGGATTCCCTCTGCGGTGAGGATCGTGGTGGCCCCCATCTTTTTGGTCTCCAACAGCAGCCGCATGAAGACCTCCCGAAATTCGCTTTCGTCTGCTAACCGGCGGCCAAGCGATGACAGCGAGTCAATGACAATCCTGCTCGCGCCGGGTTGTGCCTTCAGACCGTCCAGTACAATGCCAATCACCTCACCCTTCCCGACCAGAGAGTATTCGCTGGCATAACTGGCGGTGATTGACAGGTTGATTACCTGAATCTGTCCACTGGCAATCAGACTGGGAAAATCCCTCCACAATTCTGTGCCGGTGCGCATCACTGTTTCGGGCGTTTCCTCAGTTGTGATGTAGATGCACTTTTCGCCGTTTTCGGCCCCTTTGTGTAAGAATTGCAGGCACAGGATGGTTTTCCCCGTTCCCGGTTCCCCCCGGACCAGGATCGCGTCGCCTTTCGGCAAACCGGGGATAAAGTCCATCAGTCCCTCGACGCCAATATCAATCCATTCGATGTTTTTGATTGCAGTAGCCATGGGTTCCTCTCCTCCTGAGAATAGTCTGTAGTCTTTAGTCCGGTGGTCGGATAGTCGGTTTTCGTCTGGCAATGGTGACCCACCGGTTAGTGCATGATGTGCCAGGTATGTGTCCAGATTTCCTGACCACGCCCCCTGGCTGGGTGGGACGCGGTCAGGATTCCTCTGGTCAGTTTGGGACTAGTACGTCGGCAGGTAGCGGTCGACTTCCCACTCGGTGACACGAATGCGGTACTCGTCCCATTCCTGACGCTTGGCGCTGACGAAGCGCTCGTAGACGTGCGGACCGAGCGTCTCCTGGATGAGCTTGTCTTCGCTCAGGCAGTCCAGCGCCTCGCGCAGCGAACCGGGCAGCGTCTTGACCTGGCGTTGGATGCGGCGTTCCTCGTCCAATTCGAAGAGATTTTCTTCCAACGCATCGGGCGGTGTCATCCCTTTCTCGATGCCGTCCAACCCGGCTGCCAGCATCACGGCGAAGGCCAGGTACGGATTGCAGCTCGGATCGGGGCAGCGCAATTCCAGCCGGGTCGCTTCGATCTGGTTGACGCGCGGCACGCGGATGAGCGCCGAGCGGTTGATGCGCGCCCAACTGAGGTACACCGGTGCTTCGTAGCCGGGTACGAGGCGCTTGTACGAGTTGACCAACGGGGCGACGATGGCGCAGAATCCACGCGCGTGGGCCAACTGCCCGGCGATGTACTGTTTGGCGATGGTCGAAAGTCCGAATTCGTCGTTGGGATCGGCGAAGACGTTCTTGCCGGTTTTAAGATCGACCAGACTTTGGTGGGTGTGCATCCCCGAACCGTTGATGCCGAACACGGGTTTGGGCATAAAGGTAGCATACAGATTGTGGAATCTCGCCACGGCCTTGAGCACGTACTTGAAGGTAATGGCGTTGTCGGCTGTGGTGACGGCGTCCGCATATCTGAAGTCGATTTCGTGCTGCCCTATGGCGACCTCGTGGTGGCTGGCTTCGGGCCGGATGCCCAGCGCTTCCAGTGCGGCGACCATGTCTTTGCGCACGTTCACGGCCAGGTCGGTCGAATAGTCGAAGTAGCCGCCCTGGTCATGGGGTTTGACGGTGGGCTGGCCTGCGGCGTCGTAATGGAAAAGGAAGAACTCTAGTTCCGGCCCGGTGTTGAAGCCAAACCCCATTTCCGCGGCCTTTTTGACGGCGCGCTTCAGGATGCCGCGCGGATCGCCAGGGAAGGGTCTGCCGTCCGGCGTGTAGACGTCGCAGATCATGCGCGCGGTGCCGGCCCCCTCCTTGGCCTCCCACGGGATGACCTGGAACGTACTCGGATCGGGCATCAGATACATATCGCTTTCTGCGATACGGGCGAATCCCTGTATCGAGGACCCATCGAACCATACGCCCTTATCCAGTGCGACCTCAAGTTCGTGGACGGGGATTGTAATCCCCTTCACGATACCGACGATGTCGGTAAACTGCAAATGGATGAACTTCACCATATGCTCGCGGACCAAACGTAAAACATCTTGTGCTGTTGTAGCGGCCATACTGAACCTCCTCATTCTATTAAACTGACCAAAGGATATTTTTTAACTACGGAGGACAGTATACAAAAGAGCACCTGCTCCTGTCTATAGACAAGTTGAACGAAAATGTGGGGGAATTTATGGGGCAAATTGACCAAAAACGGCTCTATGCGGGCCGTTTGGTCACGAAGGGACGTACTTTGAGCGCCAGTTGTAGCGCAAAACGATCATTCGCGTCATCCAAATCCATATCGCTGATTTCGGCGATGCGTTCGAGGCGGTAGAGCAGCGAGTTGCGGTGCAGGTGCAGCGCCTCCGCCGTCTGGCTGATGTTGCCGAGGTGGGTAAAGAACGCTTCGAGTGTGGCGATGAGTTGCGCATCGTGTTCCTCGTCGTAGGCGGCCAGGGCTCCCAGGGTCTGGTTGTAGAAATCGAGCAATTGATCACATTCCCGGAGATGGTTCAAGACGTGATAGAGTCCCAGGTCGCCAAATGCGAAGACTTTGTTGCCGTCGAACAGCGTTTGCGCCAGGGTCAATGCCTCGCGGGCCTGCGTGAAGGCGCGGCGCAAGCCTGCCAGACCTGCGCCCGGTCGCCCGATACCCATCACGATGCGACTGTCGGGCGCGAGAAGCGCGATGCGTTTTTGCGCGGCCTGAGCGTAGTGCGTGAGGTTTTTCAGCGCAGCGGCATCATCGGCGGCACACAGGATCGCCAGCATTTCCTCGTAGGTGCAAAACAGCGTTTGGATCGGCGCCGGAGCCAGGTGGGCGCGGAGTTCCTCGGTCGCCACGTTCCAGGCGCGCGGGCTGCCCTGGGGCAGGTTCACCAGGATGACGGCATGCTGCCGGTCGAGCGCATAGCGCATTTCTGCCGCGCGCCGGGCCAACGCGGCCTCTTCGGTGGCGCTGGCGGTCAACAAGGTGGCGAGAAAGTCGCCCCTGAAGCGGTTTTCTACGGCCACCACGGCGCGCTGCTTGGCTAACTCGACGGCGCAGGCCAACGCGCCACGCTCCGTCGCCAGGCGATCCAGGTCGTCGAAGTTCTCCCGCGGTCCCACGATGGAAAGATACCCGCTTAGTTGGTCTTCGATGACGATGGCCGACACACAGCGCATCCAGCCTGGCGTCTCCAGATCGAGATAGGCCCAGGGTGGGGCTTTGCTGTCGAGTGGCTGCTCTCCTAAGCGTTGTTCGAGCAGTGCCTTGGTTGCAAGCTGTGTTGCCAATTCGTCAGGTGAGAACGGGCAGTTCTCGTCGAGCGCCATAGCCTGGATGACCAGATGCTCGTCGTGCAAGACGACTGTTTTTCCGACGAGATCCCGCACAGCCTCGACAATGGCTGCCAGGCCGCGATTTTCGATGCAGAGCTGGGCCAACTGGCGATAAATCTGCCGCCCGCGCCGGTCGAGTTGGGCTTCCCGTTCGACGATCAGGCGGATGATGTCGCGTTCGACATCCCGTAGGTCTACCGGGTCGGGCAGGGCCAGGATGCAGAGGTGATGTTTGTCGGCGATCTTTTGGGCTTGCGGAGAAACGTCGCCTGCAACGACCACCGCGGCTACGTTGCGCGCCGCTAACGATGTCAGCATTTTGGAGAGGGTCAGCCGCTCGTCGATCAGCGGGATGGCAGCGACGGTGAGTAGCGTGATTTCGTTTTCCTCGAGGTGGGGGAATGCCGGAGCTTGCGAGGACATGCGGCGCGCCCAGGCCACCGGTCGGCTTGTATCGCCGTCGGTGTTGGCGAGTTGTGTGCCGGGGGGCAGCGCCAGTCTCCAGACATCGTGTACGGTAGGCAGGCTCATAGAATCAGCGAATAGCGAATCAGCGAATAGCGAATAACGAATAACGAATAACGAATCAGTGAATCAGCGAATGATCAACCACACCACCCTCGTTACCCATTACGCATTACTCATTACGCATTACGCATTACGCATTACGCATTACCAATCCCCCCTATGCCTTGCGTTGAAATACAATCGGCAGTAAAGGGAGGGCGAACACATTGACGGCGGCGATGATGACGAATGTCCAGCGGAAACCGAGGGCGTCCGTCAAGCTGCCACCAACGGCCATACCCACGCCCTGTGCCACATTCGTTACCGCCATCAAGATGGCGAACATCGAGGCAGCGATGCGTGGATCGGTGTAGTTCATAGACAGTGCGAGGTAGAGGGTCTGGTAGACGCCATACGCCAGCCCGAAAATAGCGACGATGGGCCAGGCCAACAGCGTGTTCGGCGTCAGCGCCAGCGCCAGTATCGCCACGACGTTGACGGCCATCGCCGCGAGCATCGCGTTGCGGTTGCCGAGCCGTTTGGTGAGGGCCCCGCCGGTTGCCCCGCCGAGCACCACCCCGCTGCCCCATACCGTCGAGACCAGCCCGGCGGTACTCAGCGCAATGCCGAACTCGGTCTCCAGGAAAGGATTGACCATCTGGTTGGAGCTGGCGATAACGAAAAAGATGACGAAGCCCAGCCCGGCCAGCGCGAGCACCGGCGTGCGTTTGAACGCGCGGAACGCGCCCCAGTCGAATTTGCGCTCGATAGGCCGTTCAGCTTCGCGTATCCGTAGTACCATCGGCAGCGGCAGCAGCGTGAAGACGGCCAGCAGCCAGAAGACCGCCAGCCAGGAGACGTGCTCCGCCAGCAGCCCGACGATGGAGGCGGTGATGACCACGCCGAGCGCCCGTCCGGCGACCATATAACCTTGAATCGTCCCCTGTTCCTCTTCGGGAATCGTGTCGAGCGCGAGGCCGTCGGTGCAGGTGTCGTAGAGTGCCATCGCCATTTGCAACACGAATGCCACCGCGACGAAGCCCCAATATGCGCCTGCCGGATCGATGAACGGCGCGGCAACCAGACAGAGCGCCTGGATCACCAACCCGATCAGGATGTACGGCTTGCGATGTCCCAAGCCCAACAGGTTCACCTTGTCACTCAACATTCCCAGGAAGATTTTGATGACGAAAGGAATCAGCGCGATGGAGGCGAAGATGCCCACGTCGCCCATCGTCAGCCCTTTAGAAAGGAAGTAGATGGCATTGAGCGCCGTGAAATAGCTCAACACCGTCCCCTGGGCAAAATACAGCAATGCGAACATCAGGTAAGATGGGCGTTTCTGGTTTGACATAAGTTCCTCCGTGATAAGGATTGGTAATCAATGATCAGTAATCAGTGCCCTGCGATTCATTATTCGCCGATTCGCTCATTCACTGATACGTTGATTCACCGATTCGCTCATTCGCCATTTGCAGCTTGCTCTTGAGCACCTGCCGATATGCGGCAATGCGGGCGGCGCGCAGGGGGCGGCGATGGCCGATGAGCCACTTAGCGCCTTCGACGCCGACTTGCCAGACGTACTGGGCGAGCAGCCAGCAGCGTAGACCTTCAGCAATGATCTTGCCGTGATATTTGCGGGTGTAGCGGACTTTGCTGGATTGGAAGTAGATGTGGCGTGCGGCGACGACCTGCTCGCTGCTCTTGCCCTCGTGGTGGACAATGCGCGCTTCGGGGAAATAGACCACCCGCCAACCGGCCTCGCGGATGCGGCGGCACCAATCTAGCTCCTCGGAGTACATAAAGAAGCCCTCGTCCATCCCGCCAACCTGCGCGACAACCTCGCGGCGCGTTAGCATAGCTGCGCCGGTGATCCAATCCACGTCCTGGGTAACGTCATCCGGCTGCTCTTGCGCATAGTAATAGTGCAGCACCCTGCGTGGCGTGAGCTTTTCGAGCCAGGTGCTTTCGAGGAAAAGCACCGGCAAGGTGGGAAAGTGCCGGCGCGAGGACTGCACGCTCCTGTCGGGATTGAGCAACTGCGGTCCAACCATGCCCACATTTGGATGACTTTGGAGATAGTCGACCATACGGGGGAGGGCATCACCCACGATTTCGATGTCGGGGTTGAGCAAGAGCAGGAAATCGCCTGTGGCAGCGGCGAGCCCCTGGTTGTTGCCACCCGTGAACCCGCGATTCTCCGTGTTGGCGATGATGTGTACGTTCGGGAAGTTTTCGCGCAGCATGGCCACGCTGCCGTCATAGGAGGCATTATCTACCACAATGACTTCCAACCCCGGCTTGTTGCCCCAGGAGGCATACACGGACACGAGCGCGCGCTGCAGCAAGTCACGCACGTTCCAGTTCACGATGACGACAGAGAGAACGGCGCTCATTGAAGTCTAGTACTGCCGTTGCACGGCGAAGGCGGCGATTTCTTGCATAGCCCGGCGAAAGGGTGTGTCGGGGTAGGCGTCAAGAAGCGCACTGGCTTCGGCGGCGCGCTTCTCGGCCTGCTGCATCGCCCACTCGGCGGCGTCTGACTGGCGTAGATCGTCAATAAGCGCCTGGATGGTTTGCTCGCTGCGGGCATAATCATAATACCCGCGCGTGGGCTCCGCGCGCGCGAGGACAGTTTTCAGCCGAGGGTCATCAGGATGGCAGTGGAAGTAATGCAGTACCGGCAGGGTGATGGTGCCCTGGCGCAGATCGCCACCCACCGGTTTGCCGAGCGTGGCTTCATCGCTCATAAAATCAAGCACGTCATCGACAATCTGGAAGGCTTCGCCGAGGAGTCTGCCGAACGTCCGCAACTTTTGTGTGGTGAGTTCATCTTGCTGCGCTAGCAGCGGCCCGCTTTCCGCAGCGAGAGCAAAAAGCGAGGCGGTTTTAGAAAAGATGCGGCGGTAGTAGTCGGCTTCAGTCGGCAGTTGGGCGCGGTTGGCGAACATTTGGTTGAGTTCACCGCTGCAAATGATGGCCAGCGTCTCAGAAAAACGTTCCACTAACCTGATGCTTTGACTGCGTGTGGCCAATTCCGCTGCCCAGGCGAAGCCCATATCTCCGGTGAGGACGGTCGCGGCGGCACTCCATTGGGCATTCAGTGTGCGCTTTCCCCGCCGCACCAGCGCGTTGTCGATCAAATCATCGTGGATCAAGGTCGCGGTATGGAGCATTTCGACGGCTGCCGCGACGGTGATAGCCGTTGGCGTCGCTACGTCGAACATATACGCCGACAATAACACCAGTGCCGGGCGCAGTCGTTTGCCGCCGCCGTTGATGATGGCTGCCAGCGCGGGGGCGACAGGATCGGGGAGACGCTGTTGAACTTCGAGCATGGTAGCATGGACGGCGGGCAGCTCGTCCTGCAGTATCATGGCGTACTGTAATGTCTTTGATTTCATTCGTTCTCGCGCTGGTCCTGGATTGTGCAGGTATTATACCATAATCGTATTCTCGTCACAGGCTTCGAGCGGATCGCCAGATCCGCATCTTATGAACTTAAAAGAGGGACCTGGCGTTCCCCTCGAAACAAGAATGATAAGGCCCTGGAGCGGATGAAGAAGCTGAAAATCTGTTAATTCACGGATGAATCAGTGCGAACAGACGGTGTGTATTTGCCGTGGTTGTGGCGGCAAGGGTGTCCACGGGTATGCCTCTTCGTGTGGCAATGGAGGCTGCGACATAGGTAAGGTAGGCTGGCTCATTGCGCTGCCCGCGATAGGGATGTGGCGTGAGGTAGGGGGCATCCGTTTCCAGCAGCAGGCGGTCAAGCGGCACTTGGCGGGCTACTTCGTGAAGCCCGGTTGCTTTCTCAAAAGTCACCGGGCCATCCATGCCGATGTAAAGGTTTAGCGCCAGCGCCTCCGCCAGCAGCGCCGGGCCGCCGGCGTAGGCATGCAACGTTCCATTGCGTTCCGGGTGGCCGCGCATCCAGGCGCGCAGGATGTCCAGGATGTCGGCGTGGGCGTCCCGGTCATGGAGGATGACCGGCAGCCCTAGATCGGCGGCCAGCGCCAACTGCGCTTCGAGAGCCGCGCGTTGTTGCTCCGGTTCTGCACAAGGCCACCCGCGCTTGGGCATGTTCGGCCAGTAGTAGTCGAGGCCGATCTCGCCGATGGCGACGACGCGCGGGCGGGCGGCGAGTTCTTGTAATTCGGCTAACGTTGCCGGTGTGAGGTCGTCTGCGGCTGTTGGGTGGATGCCGACGGCGGCGTAGAGCATACAAGGCGCGCTCGCATAGCGTTCTGCCAGCGCCACAGCCGCGCGGCTGTCTTCGAGCGTGCTACCGGGCACAATCGCGGCCTTAATGCCGTTTTCGGCTGCGCGTTGCAGGACGGCACCGAGGTCATCCGCGAAACGCGCATGTTGCAAATGGGCGTGCGTATCCACTAACATTACCGGGGATTATACACTTTTTCGATGATTTATCTACGCGCCTCTTATGAAAATCTAATACGAGTGTGTTATAATCCCTACAGCTAGAGAGGTAGATGATACACGGTCACCGGATCACAATTCGGTGCGAGCATCCAAAAGTTGGTTATTGACTTTGGACTTATCTTAACTGGAGGGCCTATGTTACCCTGGTTTAACACACAAGAACAGAATATTGACGATTTGCTCCGGCGTATCCCGGAAGAATTACCGATTTTGCCGCTGCGGAACACCGTGGCGTTTCCTTACATCGTGATGCCGCTTGCGGTGGGAATTCCGCGGTCGGTGCGGTTGATCGAAGACGTGGATCGCGGCAACCGCGTCGTGGGTCTCGTGGCGATGAAGGACCCGTCTGTGGAGGTTCCCGCGACGTCACAGGTGTATCAAGTGGGGACGGCGGCCATTATCCATCGCGTCATGCGCTCCGATGATGGCACGCTGACGGTCTTCATCCAGGGCCTGGAGCGGTTTCGCGTGGTTGAGTGGACGGTCGAAGACCCGTACCTCAAGGCGCGCATCCGTCTCACGCCCGATATTGTGGAAGGCTCCGTCATCGAAGAAGCGCTGCGCCGCAGTCTGTTGGATGTCGCCACGCGCCTGGCGGAATTGATCCCGCAGTTCCCCGACGAGGCCATCCGCTTTATCCAGCAGTTAGAAGACCCTCGCTTGCTCGTCTACCTGCTGGCGTCGAACATGCGCATCGATATGCCAGAGGCGCAACGCCTTCTGGAAGCGGATCGTCTGACGCAGAAAATGGAGCACCTGGTCAAAGTGTTAACGCACGAGCTAGAAGTGCGTGAAATCGGCCAGCAGATTCAGGAGAAGGCGAAAGAGGAAATCGAGAAGACGCAGCGTGAATATTACCTGCGCCAGCAGATGGACGCGATCCGTAAAGAGTTGGGTGAAGGTGACGACGGACGCCGCGAAGTGGAGGAGTACCGTCAAAAGATCGAAGAATGTGGAATGACGGAGGAAGCGAAAGAGGAGGCCGAGCGCGAATTGGCGCGTCTCGAAAAGATGCCGCCGCAGGCTGCCGAATACTGGGTCATCAAGACGTATCTCGACTGGCTGGTGGCGCTGCCGTGGAAAGCGTTGACCGAGGATCACCTGGACATCTCTGACGCGCGCGCCGTGCTTGATGAAGATCACTACGACCTGGAAGACGTGAAGGAACGCATCCTGGAATTCCTGGCGGTGCGCAAGCTGCGCCAGGAGCGCGGCATTGATGATGGTGACGAATCCGATCTACAAGGCCGCAAAATCGAAGGCTCCGGCGCGATTCTCTCGCTGGTGGGGCCGCCCGGCGTGGGCAAGACCTCGCTGGGACAATCCATCGCCCGGGCGTTGGGGCGTAAATTCACTCGCATGAGCCTGGGCGGGATGCACGACGAGGCGGAAATTCGTGGGCACCGCCGCACCTACATCGGCGCGATGCCGGGTCGCATTATGCAGGCGATCAAACGGGCGGGCGTCAAAAATCCGGTCTTTATGCTGGATGAAGTGGACAAGATCGGTTCGGACTGGCGCGGTGACCCGTCGTCGGCGCTGCTTGAAGTGCTCGACCCGCAGCAAAACCATGCTTTCCGCGATCACTATCTCGACGTGGACTTCGACTTGAGCCAGGTGCTGTTCATTTGCACCGGTAATACCACGGCCACGATTCCGGCGCCCTTACTGGATCGGATGGAGATCATTGAGATTGACGGTTACACAGAATACGACAAGTTGCACATCGCCGAGCAGTATCTCATTCCCCGGCAGTTGAAGATGAACGGACTCTTGCCGGATGAGATCATCTTCGGCGAGCCTTCGATTCGCGCGATCATCCGCGACTTCACGCGCGAGGCCGGTGTCCGTCAACTCGAGCGCGAGATCGGCAAAATCTGTCGGAAGGTCGCCACGCAGGTCGCTGAAGCAAAAGAGAAGCAACCGGTGGAGGCAGTTGCAGAGTCCGCCGAGGCGCTTGAGGCTGTCACTTCTGAAGAAGGGCCTGCTGAGATTGAGGTGACGCCCCCAGCCGAACCGATCGTGCCGATCGAAATCACGCCGGAGAAGGTGCGCGAATACCTGGGCAAGCCGCGCTATCGTTTCGAGGCTGCGTTGCGGACGGAGCGTCCCGGCGTGGCGACGGGCCTGGCGTGGACGCCCACCGGTGGCGAGGTGCTGTTCGTTGAAGCGGCAGCGATGCCCGGTCAGGACGGCAACCTGATCCTCACAGGACATTTGGGCGACGTGATGCGCGAATCGGCACGTATCGCTTTGAGCTACGTCGAGTCGCATCTTAAGGAGCTGGGCCTGGGTGAGGATTGCTGCAAGGGCAAGATTCACCTGCACGTTCCCTCCGGTGCAGTGCCCAAAGACGGCCCGTCCGCAGGCATCACGATGGTTACAGCGTTGGTTTCGCTGCTCACCGGGCGCACGGTCTATCCCGACCTGGGGATGACGGGCGAGGTGACGCTGCAAGGTCAGGTGCTCCCCATCGGCGGCTTGAAGCTGAAGGTGATGGCGGCGCACCGTGCGGGCTTGAAGCGCGTCCTCGTCCCCAAGCTGAACGACGTGGACCTGGACGAACTGCCGGACAAAATCCGCAACGAAATGGAATTCATCCTGGTGGAAGACGTCAACGAGGTGTTGGCGCACGCGCTGACGCCGAAAGCGGAGGAGCCGAAACCGGAGCCGGAAACTGTACCTGAAGCGGTGACAGAGGCCGAGACTCCGCCGCCTTTGGAGACGGAATGAACACTTTGGTGCTTGAAATCGAACCTGTCGCGATAGACGTTATCGTTACCGAAGATGAATTGACGGTTATGCTTTCCGATGGCCGACGTATCAGTGTACCGTTGGTCTGGTATCCACGCCTGTTCTATGCGACTGATGCGGAACGGCAAAACTGGGCGCTATTGGGCGATGGTTACGCGATCGAGTGGCCCGACCTTGATGAACATATCGGGATCGAGGGGTTATTGGCAGGACGGTCTAGCGGAGAAAGCGTACACTCATTGCAGCGTTGGTTGGACTCACGCCGGGTAGTTGGTTCTGAGCCAGGCGTGTTCCTTAGGTCCGGCGCATTCGCTTGAGACAAAATCATGCCGATGGAGAATCCCGGTTTTTGAAAGAAGCCGGGATTCTTTTTGTCCCCGCTGAATACGGGCACTTTCGCTTTCGCGCATCTGACGCTATAATCTCAGGCATGGCGCATGAACATCCGCTGACTTCATTCACCGACCGGCTCATCGTCGGCGATGCGCTTGACGTGTTGCCGCAGATTCCTTCGGCGAGCGTGCATCTGGTGTGTACCGATCCGCCGTACAACCTGGGCAAGGATTACGGCGCGGTGGTGGATCGCAAGGCGTGGGACGAGTATGAGCGGTTCACGCGCGCGTGGCTGGCGGAATGTGTGCGCATCTTGCGCGACGACGGCAGCCTCTACGTGTTTATGGGCGTGCGATTTATCGCCCGGCTGTATGCCATCCTGGAAGAGTTGGGGTTGCTCTTCAACGGCTGGATCACCTGGCACTATACGCAGGGCACCGGGCGGACGATTGGCTTTTCCCCGCGCCACGAGGATATCCTCTATTTCACCAAGAGCACCAAATACACTTTCAACCTCGATGCGGTGCGCATCCCGCAGAAATATTACCGCGAGCGCAACAACATGCGCGGCGCGAATCCCGGCGACGTGTGGACGTTCTCGCACGTCCACTACAGTAACCCCGAGCGCGAGGCGCATCCCACGCAGAAGCCGGAGGCTCTCATCGAGCGCATCGTGCGTGCCAGTTCGAACGAGAACGACGTAGTGCTCGACCCGTTCGTGGGCAGTGGAACGACCGCCCGCGTGGCTCAGGCGCTCAACCGGCGCTATATCGGCATCGACATCACGCCGGCGTACATCGCCATGGCGGAACGTCGTCTGGCGCAACCTTTCGCGGGCTTCGATTCCGTAGACCCCCGCGCGCAGCGCCGACCTCGGGATATACCTGGTAAGCATAAAGTTTCGTCAGCAGATTAAGCAGATTTAGCAGATTATGTACTGGTCAACGAGAGTTTGAACTTGCGGACGGCTTTTTTTTACCGCAGAGTTCGCTGAGAGCGCGGAGAAATTCTATAAATCTCTGCGAGCTTTGCGTTCTCTGCGGTGCAATATGTCTTTGACCACTACAAGATTTAGCAGATTAAGGAAAAAAATCTGCTTGATCTGCTTAATCTGCTGACTAAAAAAGAGGTGCTATGGACGAGATGATTGTTTTGGCAGAAGCGCCGGAGTTGGAGTTTGACTATCTGGCGGATTTCCAGCAGCACAAGAAGGTGCGGCAGAATTTGTTTTATACGACGGAAGGCGCGGAGACGTTCTACACGTATCGCGGGGCGGAGTTGGCGGAGATGTGCTCGGATGATGAGTGCGCGTTCTTCGCCCGGCAGCCGTTTTGGACGGCAGAGCGGCGCATCGCTTTCGTGAGCCTGGGTTGCGGCAACGCTGGGCCGGAGAAGCCGCTCTTGCGCACCGCGCACACCGGGGGATACTCCGTGGCTTACTTCGGTGTGGATTCCTCGCGGACGATGTTGGGATTGGCGCAACAGAACCTCGCCGATGAGCATTTCCCCAAGACATTTGTGCTGGCCGACATTTTACGCTCTGATTTTGTGGACAAATGGCGCCCGCTTCTCGCGGACTATGACGTGCAGGTCTACGCGATGCTCGGCGGGACGTTCGGTAATTTCGAGCAGGCGCTCATCGCCGAGGCGTTGGCGCGCATTGTCCCGGCGGGCGATTATCTTTACCTGGACGTTGTCCCGCAATTCGAGACGCCGGATAAAAACGAGGCGTTGCGCAATCGGCTGGTCCGCCTGCCGCAGAACTTGAGCCTGTTCTTTGCCAACCTGCTCGAAAAGCTGTGCATTGACCAGGCCGCCGGCGAGCTGGTCGGCGAAGAAGTCTACGAGGCGGACGTGGACGCGCTGCGGTACGTCGTGTCGTTTCGCGTCCGCGAGCCGTTGGAATTCCCGTGCTTTGGCGGCATCGTGCGCTGCCTGCCCGGTGAGTCCATTGAGCTGATGAATGTCCGCGCCTACAAGCCTGCCGCCTTGCAGCACTTCATGGCCGGCTGGGGCTTCCGCTACCTCGACGCCTACACGCCCGACGTGGGTAACCTGGAGCATCTATGGCAGCGGTTTCTATTCCAGAAGTGCGCTGTGTAACGGTTGACGGTTTTTTTTATCACTAATCTTCACGAATTTCCACCAATTTTGTTTTCCATTCGTGAAGATTGGTGTAGATTCGTGGTAAAGTCTTCACTAATGCTTGCGCCGGATCATAATCCGGCGCTGCGGGGACGGCGGATTGTAATCCGCCTTAAGCGCTGAAGTGAGATTATTTTCGAGGAGGTCTTGCTATGGTTAAAATTGCAGTGATTGGAGCCGGAAGTTTGACGTTTACGCGGCGGTTGATGATGGACATTCTGGCCGTGCCGGAACTGCGGGATACGGAGTTCCGCTTTATGGACATCAACCCGACGTATCTGGAGATGGTCACAAACGTCTGCCGGAAAATGATTGCGGACAGTGATGTTCCGGCGACGATTGTGCCGACGCTCAACCAACGCGAGGCGATTGCGGGCGCGGATTACGTCTTCTGCCTGGTACGGGTGGGGGGCCTGGAGGCGTTCCGCTTCGACATCGAAATCCCGTTGAAGTACGGTGTGGATCAGTGCGTCGGCGATACGTTGGGGCCGGGCGGCGTTTTCTACGCGCTGCGCAGCATCCCGGTGCTGCTCGACATCGCCAAAGACATGCGTGAGGTGGCGCCGGGCGCGCTGTTGCTCAACTATGCCAATCCCATGGCGATGAACACCTGGGCCGTGCGGCGCGCGGGCGGCGTGCCGGTCGTCGGGTTATGTCACGGCGTCCAGGGCGGGCACTGGCAGATTGCACAGGCGTTGGGCTTGCCGCAGGAAGAGGTGGACTACATCTGCGCGGGCATCAACCACCAGACGTGGTACATCCAGGTGACGCACAAGGGCAAGGACATGACGCCCTATCTGCTCGAAGCCTTCGAGAAACACCCGCATTTTTCGCAGACCGAGAAGGTGCGCATCGACGTGTTGCGGCGCTTTGGCTACTATTCGACGGAGTCCAACGGACACCTGAGCGAGTACGTGCCGTGGTACCGCAAACGGCCTGCCGAAATCAAGGACTGGATTTCGCTGGACAGTTGGATTAACGGCGAGACCGGCGGCTATCTGCGCGAAACGACCGAGAAGCGCAACGAATACGAAACGTTGTACCCTAAGTACATGAGCGGCGAAGTGGACATGATTCACCTGGGCGACCGCAGCAGCGAGCATGGCTCGTACATCATTGAGTCGTTGGAGACCGGGCGGGTGTATCGCGGGCACTTTAACGTGGCGAACACGGGCCTCATCACCAACCTGCCCGACGGCTGCACCGTCGAAGTGCCCTGCTACGTGGACGGCAACGGCATCAGCCCGGCGTGGGTAGGCGCATTGCCGATGGCGTGCGCGGCAACGTGTCGGGCCAGCATCAGCGTGCAGGAGATGGCGGTCGAAGCGGCGTTGACGGGCAACCGCGAACTGGTCAAACTCGCCGTCCTCCACGACCCGCTGACCGGCGCCGTCTGCAATCCGCCAGAAGTCTGGGCGATGTGCGACGAAATGTTCGACGCCCTGGCCCCCTGGCTCCCCCAATTCAACGGCGAAGGCCGCACGTGGCCTGACATCCCGCAGCCCAACGGCGGCATTTTGCGTTTTCCGAAGTAGACGGTAGACGGGAAAAGAGAGACGGTAGACGGGGAAAACCCTGTCTACCGTCTACTGTTTACTGTCTACTGGTATGCCTTTTAACTTTCAAAGACGGGCATAACTTCAGTGTAACCCCCGCAATGGTCTTGCTATACTGAACGTAGCACAGCAGTCGGTCGCTTGACTACCGGACTACCCGACTGGCGACTATGTGACTTTTGACAAGGAGCACGTATGGCAAACTATCGTATCGCAGCGCATCCGATTCTTCCGATTCCTCCCGACGATTTTGTCGAATTCACGTGGCAAGGCCGACCGTTGACCGCGCGGCGCGGCGAGATGATTGCGTCGGCGTTGTTCGCGCACGGCATCCACGTGTTCGGACATCATCACCGCGACGGTTCACCGCAGGGCATCTTCTGCGCGAATGGGCAGTGTTCGCAGTGTCTCGTCATCGCTGATGGCTTGCCGGTGAAGGCGTGCATGACGCCGGTGACGCCCGGCATGGTTGTCGAACCGCTGGAAGGCTTGCCGGTGCTGCCACCGGTCGCCGAACCGCCGCCGCCTCGCGCGTTACAGACGATTGATGTGCCCGTGCTCATCATCGGTGGCGGGCCGGCGGGGATGTCGGCGGCGATCCAGTTGGCGGAGTACGGCGTCCACGTGCTGCTGGTGGATGATAAGGCTCGCCTCGGCGGGAAGCTGGTCTTGCAGACGCACCGTTTCTTCGGTTCGGTGGATGCCGTCTATGCCGGCACGCGCGGCATCGACATCGCCACCCGACTGGAAGACGAAGTCCGTCGCCACGCCAATATCGAAGTCTGGCTTAGCAGCACCGTGCTCGCCGTGTTTAGCGATGGGAAGGTGGGCGTGCTGCGAATGGCAAATGCCGAATGGCAAATGGCACATGACAAATCTCCAAAATCAAAAATCAAAAATCCAAAATCTGATGAGTACGTGCTTGTACATCCCGAAATCTTGCTCGTCGCGGCGGGTGCGCGGGAGAAGTCACTGACGTTCAAGGGGAATACGCTGCCGGGCGTGTATGGCGCGGGGGCCTTCCAGACATTGGTGAACCGCGATTTGGTGCGGGCGGCGGAACGGCTGTTCATCGTGGGCGGCGGGAACGTCGGATTGATCGCGGGGTATCACGCGCTGCAGGCCGGCATCGAGGTGGTGGGGCTGGTGGAGGCGCTGCCGGAATGTGGCGGGTACAAAGTGCACCGGGACAAGCTCGCCCGCTTCGGCGTGCCGATTTATACGTCGCACACAATTCTGTCCGCCAATGGGCGCGATCATGTGGAATCGGTGACGATCGCGCAAGTCGATGAGCGTTTCCAGCCGATTCCCGGCACGGAGAAGTCCTTTGCTTGTGATACGGTGCTCATCGCCGTGGGCCTCGACCCGCTGAACGAGTTTACGCAGAAGGCGCGGGATTTTGGGATGACCGTTTTCGATGCGGGCGACGCCCAGGAGATTGCGGAGGCGTCGGCGGCGATCTTCTCCGGCAAGATTCGCGGACTGGAGATTGCGCGGGCGCTCGGCGCGACCACGGATGCCGTCCCCGACGAGTGGCGGCGCACCGGCGACATCCTCAAGTCGCATCCCGGCGCGGTGATCCCGGAGCGCATCCCCGCACAGGAAGCGGGCATCTTCCCGGTCTTCCACTGCTCGCAGGAGATTCCGTGCAATCCCTGCACCTCGGTCTGCCCCCAGCAGTTGATCCACATTGACCCAACCGACATCCGGGCTGTTCCCACCTACCTGGGCCTGGAAGCGGAGAAGGCGTGCCTGGGTTGCGAGCAGTGCGTCGCCGTGTGCCCCGGACTGGCGATCACGCTGGTGGACTACCGCAAGGACGCCGAGATGCCCACGGTGACGCTGGCCTACGAGTTTCTGGCGAGCCGCATCGCCGTCGGCGACCGGGTGACGGCGCTCGATACGGTGGGGAACCCGCTTGGTGAGGCGGAAGTGGTGAGTGTGCGCGCAAATAAACGCAACGACCGCACCGTGATGGTCAAGCTGCGTGCGCCGAAGGCGATTGCCAAGTTGATCGCCGGGCTGCGTGTACAGCCACCGGAAGTCGGTTCGGCGCTGAGCGATGAAGTCGTTAGCCTGGACGATGACATAATCGTCTGCCGTTGCGAGCGTGTGACGGCGGGCGAGATTCGCGCGTTGATTCGCAAGGGCTACCGTGACATCAACGAGATCAAGGCCGTCACCCGCGCCGGGATGGGCGCCTGCGGCGGCAAAACGTGCAGCGCCCTCATCCTACGCCTCTTCCGCGAGGAAGGCATCCCTCTCGACACCGTCACCCTTAACGTCCCGCGCCCCCTCTTTGTCGAAGTGCCCCTGGGCGTTTTTGCTGCTGAACAGGAGGCAGGAGGCAAGATGCAGGAGGCAGGAGGCAAGATGCAGGATGCAGGAAACAAGAATCACGCATCAAGCATCGAGCATCACGAATTTCCAAAATCCAAAATCCAAAATCCAAAATCAGAAATCACCTCCGACGTCATCATTATCGGCGCAGGCAGCGTGGGCGTGCCGGCGGCACTGGCGATGGCGCGGAAGGGGCTGACGGTGCGCGTGTTCGATGGGGCGGCGAGCCAGGGGCAAGGCTCCAACAAGTCGGCGATTGGCGGGGTGCGCGCCACACACTCCGATCCGGCGAAGATTCGCCTGTGCCTGCGCAGCCTGGAGATTTTCTCGACGTGGGAGGCAACCTACGGGCACAACATCGAGTGGACGACGGGGGGCTACGCCTTCGTTGCCTATCGGGAACAGGAGGCACAGACGTTCAAAGACTTGCTCAAGGTGCAGCACGCCTACGGCCTCGACATCGACTGGTACGACCGCGACGATTTCCTGCGCATCGTCCCCGACGTGAATCCCAACGGCCTTCTCGGCGGGACGTTCTCACCGCGCGACGGGCACTGTTCACCGCTGCTGGCAGGGCATGCTTTCTACGACGCGGCGAAGGCGGCGGGCGCGGTTTTCCACTTCAACGAGCCGGTGACGGAGATTCTGGTGGATGATACGATCACAGGCCGCCGCATCCGGGGGATTCGGACGAACCAGGGGACGTATCACGCGCCGGTTGTCGTCAATGCGGCAGGCGCCTGGGCGCAGGCGGTTGGGCGGTTGGTGGGGATGGAGCATCCTGTGCAGCCCGACTCGCACGAGGCCGGGATCACCGAGCCGGTGGCGCACTTCCTGGGACCGATGCTGGTGGACATCCGCCCCGCGCCGGGATCGGCGAACTATTACTTCTTCCAACTGCGCGATGGGCAGGTTGTGTTCTGCATCACGCCGCGGCCGAGTATCGTGGGCTTCGACCGCCGTGAGACGAGTGTGTTCCTGCCGCAGATCGCGTCGCGCATGGTCGATCTGGTGCCGCGTCTGGTGAACCTCCGCGTGCGACGCACCTGGCGCGGCCTTTACCCGATGACGCCGGACGGCTCGCCGCTCGTCGGTTGGGCGCGCGAAGTGGGCGGCTATTTGATGGTGATCGGCATGTGCGGACAGGGCTTCATGCTCGGTCCCGGCCTGGGGGAGTTGCTGGCGCGGACGGTCGCGCAGGAAGAACTGTCGCCGGAAGACCGCGAGGTGTTGAAGGTACTCTCACCATATCGGAAGTTTGCGGGGCAGGAGGCGTTGAAGTAGGCCAGGATGCAAGACGTAGGGTGCAAGAATGTGATGTGGGGATTGAACCTTCATCAGCTCGTGATATAATGAATTAAAGAATTTGTGTGGAATTACAGAATTTGATGTGATCTGGTGAAAGGAGTTGTCAGGTGACTGTCAACATCAAAAATCAAGAGGTGGAGAGTTTATTGGATGCTGTCGTTCAATTGACTGGAGAATCCAAAACTAACGCAATCCGTCAAGCCCTGGCTGAACGGTTGGAACGTCTCTCTTTGCTGCGTGTAGTTCCCCAGGATATGGCTCGACTAGAGGCATTTTTGCAAGACGAAATCTGGGCCAATATTCCGGAGCATTTGCTTGGAACGTCTTTGAGCAAAGCGGAAGAAGAAGCGATTCTGGGTTATGGAGAGCATGGTGTATGATAGTTGATACGTCAGCAATTGTGGCGATTTTCTTTAAGGAGTCGGGGTACGAGGGATTGCTGCAGAAGCTCGGCCGTGCTCACGCGGTAGGGATTGGTGCGCCGACATTGGTTGAATGTGGCATTGTCCTGAGCGCACGGTTAGGCCGTGATGCGCGGGGGATGCTTTCGCGTTTTTTGGCAGAGAATGATGCGTTCATTATTCCTTTCACCGATGCGCATTACAGTACGGCGGTGACAGCGTGGCAGAAATACGGCAAGGGAAGACATCCTGCCGCGTTGAATTTCGGTGATTGCTTGACTTACGCTATCGCCAGGTTGTCGGGGAAACCATTGCTGTGTGTTGGCGACGATTTCTCTCAGACTGATTTGGAATTGGCGTAATTGGCGGTTTAGCTGCCTTCCAGCCGAGGAACCACGCGCATTCCACAGTTTGTTCCTCGACGGCGCTACGCCGCAGTCGCCGCGCTGCTGAACCACGATAGTTAGCCTGCCGCAGCCTGCTGAAAAGACTGACTGGCGTGCGAGAGTCAAAAAGGAGGTGTCCGACCATGAGGAAACACATTATTCTCGCTATTCCGTTGATACTCCTGTCACTGTTCTTGGTCTGGCACATCGGGACAAGGCCGCTCTTGGGGGCAAGGGCCATCCAAAGTGCCGAGTTTGTGCCCCAGAGTGCCCTTGTTCAAAGCACTTCCGGCAGCTGGATCATTGTTGATTTCTCAGCATATCGAGGCCACTATACTTCTATTGCCGTGGACTCGAACGATCTGGTGCACATCAGCCATGGGCACAATGGTAACCTGATGTACACACACCAGTACCGTGTGGGGAACGATATATGGTGGAGTACGCAGGTAGTGACTACGGTTACTGACCTCGGCGGTACGTCTCTAACGCTGGACGAAAACGACCGACCTTATATTGCCTACTATGATGACAATGCTGATGACCTGGGCTGGGCCTGGTTGCACACAGACGGCACCTGGCATACAGAGAAAAGGAGCACGCCAGGCACTCTCGATGGTGAGCATCCATCTGCCGTTGTGCGCGGAGGGGTTTTGCATACTGCTTATCTCAATCTCACTACCTGGAATGTAGAGTACATCAAGATCATACCCGGTGGCGGGTGGCCGCCTGTTCTCCAAACAGTGGGTGGACCGGTCAACGCCGATGCCGATATCTCCCTGGCACTGCGATCGGATGGTCTGCCGCGCATCATCTACCAAACCAAAAACCACGAACTTGTGTATGCACATTACGACGGTTCTGCATGGTCACTAGAGGTGGTAGATGGCGACGTTGAACACAAAATGGGGCTGTACAACTCGCTGGCACTGGACGGGATCAATTGGCCGTATATTGCTTACTTTGACGCGACAAACCGGCACCTTCGTTATGCATGGAAAGGGCTACTCGGCAGTTGGGTTAGTAGAGTCGTGGACGACAACCTGGGATGGCTCTGCGACGTCTCGCTGGCTCTGGATGAAGCAGGGAATCCCCGTACCCTGTATTACCATGACGAGGGATCAAACGTTGGCTCTCTGCGTTACGCCCAGCGCCGAAGTGAGTCATGGTCAATCGAGACGGTTGATGGGCCTGCCTCTAGTTGCGGCATGCATGTCTCGCTGGCGTTGGATTCCCTGGGCCGTCCACACGCCAGTTACTATTGCGGGCATCTGAAGTATGCCTACCGTCTATTTACAGTGTATCTGCCCCTGGTCACGCGGGGACAGTGATCGTCAGAGCCGGAATGAAGCGGTGAAACTCCGGTCAGTCTTGCGTTCTGTCTTTCGGGTGTGAATAGAAAGTGATTCTCGGTCTGCCCCAACACAGTATTGATTAACGTCGAACGATTGATTGTTCCGCAACACCAAGCCATCTCTGCTCTCCGGAGTCCGAACTTTGGTCCTCGTTGGAATACCTGTACTGAACGGCAGAAGAATTCGGCGGCCTCTGTGTCGGTGAAGCGCAGGCCACTCCGGCGCAAGAGCCCCCAGGTCTACTTCACACTTATCCGCGTCAGCACGACGGTTTTAGCGGGCATTTGGCCTTTTTCCCAGACGATGGGCAGGTGTTCCAGTTCGCCTGCGGCGTTTACGCGGTAGATCGCCAGTTGCAGGTTGTAGACGCCTGGCGTAACGTCGGCAGCGATGGTGAGTGCGCGCGGTTCATCGATGGTTTGTCCCACCCGCCACGAGGACGTCGGCGCAGCGCCGTCCAACGGCCAGGCATCGGATTGGGCGGCCTTGTTCCACTGTGCGTCGATGAGCTGCACGGAGATGGTGTAGTCGCCGTCGATGGGGGCCGCGCAG
>JAIOAS010000054.1 GCA_019873725.1 Chloroflexota bacterium
CAGCAGATTTAGCAGATTAAGCAGATTTTTGACCGATTTACAGCGCATAATCTGCTAAATCTGCTTAATCTGCTGACAGGAATAAGGAAATTTTACCGTGCGCCTAGTATATAAGCAGGCGCTTACGTTTTGCGTCTTACGTTTTACGTCTTACGTCTTACGTTTTACGTTCTACTGCAAAAGGAGTGTGTGAATGAGTGTCAATTTCAAAAGTAAGGAATTCCTGGGGCAGGGGTTGGCTTTTCCGCTTCAGGTGAACGCGCGCGGCGAGATTGCGCTCGTCAGCGGCGACCGCGACATTGAGCAGTCCATCGGTATCATCCTGGGGACACGGCCCGGCGAGCGGGTGATGCGGCCCGAATTCGGCTGCCGCGCCAGCGAGTTGCTCTTCGAGCCGCGCAACTCGGCGACGGAGACGCTGATGCAACAGTACGTCGAAGAAGCGTTGCACCGTTGGGAGCCGCGCATTGAGGTGCAGTGGGTGCGCGTCCTGGCAGACAACACGCAGGATGGCGCAGTGATCGTCGAAGTGAACTATCTGGTCAAGGCCACCCACGACCAGCGTAGCATCGTCTACCCCTTCTTCCTGGTGGGTGAAGAGAGGTGGTAGGGAGTAGGGAGTAGGGAGTAAGGAGTAGGAAGTAGAGAGCAGGTTAAGGGTTGTGGGCTGAAAGAACTTTCCAACCTTCCAACCTTCCAACCTTCCAACTTTCAACCTTGAACTTTGGACTAAGGAGCAAACTATGGCGCTTCCATCACCAAATTTAGACGATTTACGTTTCCAGAGCGACCTGGTGGATGGCGCGCGGCGGCGCATCATCCACTATTGCCCGGAGTGGACGGAATATAACCTGAGCGATCCCGGCATCACGCTGATTGAGTTGTTCGCCTGGATGACGGAAATGATCGTCTACCGGCTGAACCAGGTGCCGGAAAAGAACTACGTGGAATTCCTCAACTTATTGGGGATGCAGCGCGAACCGGCCAGTAGCGCGCGCACCGACCTGACCTTCTGGCTCTCCGTCTCGCTGCCGATCACGCCGGAGAACGAGGAGCCGGTGATTGTGCCGCAGGGCATCGAGGTCATCTCCCGCGCGCTCGGCGAGGAAGCGCAGGTCACGTTCACCACCGACCACGTGCTCACCATCACGCCGCCCAAGCTGACCCAACTGCGCCGCGCGGAGGATTTCCAGAAGAACTACCTGCCGCGTTTGGGCGTCGAAACCTTCTACGCCTTCGATCAAACCAAACCGAAGGTGGGCGATACCTTCTACCTGGGGTTCGACGAGACGCGCAACATCAGCGGGCACATCCTACAGTTGAATTTCGAGTGTGAGCGCACCCAGGCCGTCGGCGTGCGGCGCGAAGACCCGCCGTGGGTGTGGGAATACTCGCGCGGCAACGGACAGTGGGGCGAAGTCGCGCCAAGCACGCGGCAAGGCGAGCGGGATACGACGGGCGGCCTCAACAACCCGCGCGGCAGCCTGGTGCTCTATCTGCCGTTGGATATGCGCCCCGATCAGGTCTTCGGGCGCAGCGCGTTGTGGGTGCGCTGTCGCATCGAGCCGCGCCGCCCGGAACAGGGGATGTACTCCGAATCGCCGCGCGTCACCGGCGTCACCGCGTTCACGCTCGGTGCGAGTGTCCCGGCAACCCACGCCGTCATCGTCGAAAACGAGTCGTTAGGCCGCAGCAATGGCGAACCCAACCAGAGCTTCAGACTGGAACACGCGCCCATTCTGGCGCTGCAAGACGGCGAAACCGTCGAGGTTGAAGAGTGGCGCGAAGGCGAGATCGTTTTCGTGCCGTGGCAGTGCGTGGACAATTTCGCGCACTCCAGCCGCTACGACCGCCACTTCACGGTGGATGCCGCCGAGGGCGTCGTCGCGTTCGGGCCGTCCATCCGCCAGCCCGACGGCACAGTGCGCCAATACGGTCGCGTGCCGGAAGCCGGCCGGCAAATCCGCTTCACGCGCTATCGCTACGGCGGCGGCGTCACCGGGAATGTTCCGGCAGACAGCCTCCAGGGATTGACCACGTCCCTCGCCTACATCTCGCGGGTGACCAACTTGCGCCGGGCCTCCGGCGGGCGCGACGCGGAGAGCATGGAGGAAGTGAAAGTGCGCGCCCGGCGAGAGCTGAAAGCGCAACTGCGCGCCGTCACCGCCGAGGATTACGAACACCTGGCGAAGAGTGCGAGCCGCAGCGTCGCGCGGGTCAAGTGCAACGTCCCGCAAAGGGCGGATATTGAGGATAAAGCCGGTCGCGTTCCGCCGGGAACCATCGAAATTCTGGTGGTGCCGGCAGCCTTCGACTCGCTGCGGGCGGGCGACCTCACGCGCCTGCACGTAGACGCGGCGCTGGCAAAGACCATCGAAGCGCACCTGGATCAATACCGCCTGCTCACCGCCACCCTGCGCATCGCAGAACCCACCTATCTCGGTGTCAAAGTCAGCGCCCACATCATCCCCTCTGAGTTCAGCCAGCCCGAAGTGGTGCGCGCGCGTGTGGCGGAAGCCTTGCGCGCGTTCATCAGCCCGCTCGCCATCACGGAAGACCCGGAAAAGCAAGATGCGCTGATGGATGCGACGTGGGAAGGCTGGCCGTTTGGCCGCAATCTGTACGTCGCGGAGATTTTCTCGCTGATCCAGCGCGTGCCCGGCGTCAAACATGTCGTTGACGTGCAGCTCAGCACCCGTCCCGTGACGCCGAAAGACGAGCTGCCGCCCGGCGAAGAGGCGCGGCCCGACCAGGTCAGCCGGCGCGAAGCGAAACTGACGCCGGTCACACAGAAAGTCATCCGCGTGCCCGCCGACACACTGCTCTGCTCGCTCAACCACGAGATCGTGTTGGCGACGCTGGAAGAGGAAACTGCGATATGACAACCGACACTGCAACCAGGGAATGGCGCGGTCAGAGACCGGCCACAACGGCAGGCGCCGTGATGGTGGCGCATGTGGCCGATTTCTATCGCCGCTATCCCGGCGAACTGGTCACGTTCTACACGCGCGTTGAAGCGCGGGAGGCTGCGTCGAACCTGACACTCCGCATCACGCTGCCGGACGGCCTGATGCTGCACGACTACAGCCCGCCGCCCGAATTTCAAGGCGCGACACCCTACGTCGAGGTGGATGGCGGTACGCAGTATCTTGTCTGGTCATTCACCGTGTCCGCCGGAGCGTGCTACGAATTCCAGACGCAAGCGCGCATCGCGCCGGTCACACGCGATAGGGAGATCACGAGCCGGGCGGTGGTCACACACGAGGACGATGTTCTGAGCGAAGAGAGCGCCACCTTTGTCGTGCGTGCCCGGGGCGACTACCTGCGGTATCTGCCGGAGATTTACGCGGATGACGAGCTGATGGGACGTTTCTTGATGCTGTTCGAGAGCTTTTGGTCGCCCATCGAGACGCAAATCGACAGCATCAGCAACTACTTCAACCCGGAGATGACGCCGCCCGATTTCTTGCGCTGGCTGGCCTCCTGGTTCGATCTGACGCTAAACGAACGCTTGCCGGAAGAACGCCGGCGACGCCTGGTGCAGGCGGCGGTGTCACTGTACCGGCAGCGCGGCACCCGGCAAGGGCTAAAGCGCTACCTGGAAATCTATACCGGCGGGGAAGCGCACATCGTCGAGCACCGGGCCGACAACTTCCGCCTGGGCAGCGACGCCGTGCTCGGTCCCGGCATCGCGCTCGGACGGAACAACCGCCCGCACACCTTCACCGTGCTCTTGCGTTTGCCACCGGAGGACATCGAAGCAACGTGGCTGAATAGCATCCGGGCACTCATCGAAGCCGAAAAACCGGCGCACACCGCGTACACGTTGGTGCTAAAGAATGAAACGTAAAACGTAAGAAACCTTTACGTTTTACGCTTTACGTTTTACGTTTCACGTTTCACAACTCACAAAGAGAGGTACTGTACTGTGGACAAAAACGAGCTATTGCAGACACTCCCGACCAAGAGAATCAAGCCGGTGGACGGCATGGCCGTGACCGCCGAGGTGTGGGAAGAAGCACATGAGTACCATCAACGTGCCCTACGCGCGCACGCGATGGGTTTTCACGGCGCAGGCATCGTCGCCGGGCTGGAAGTCATCGCCAACGAACCGCCGGATACGGCGGTCTACATCCTGCCGGGCGTCGCCGTGGATCCGCTCGGCCAGGTGATCGTGCTGCCCCAGCCGGTGGCCTACGACATCGGCAACGAGATGGAAGGGCTGCTCTATCTGCTGTTGAGCTACGGTGAGAGCCGTCCGCGCGCCGGCGAAGGCGCAGAGCAGCACGATAGCCCAATGTACGTCAACGCGGAGTTTTCCATCGCCGCGCGCACGACGCTGCCCAACACGCCCTGCGTCGAACTGGCGCGCGTGCGGCGTGGCAAGCGCAGCGACAACTTCGTGGACGCGCCGAATCCCGCGCAACCCGGCCTCAACGAGATTGATCTGCGCTTCCGCCGCGAAATCGGCGCGCCCCGCGAGGTGAGCATCGCCGTCTGCTACCTGGGCGAGGCGAAGGAGAAGAAGCACGGACGCGGCGCGACTTATCTGGCGCGCACGCTCAACCGGTCGGGACGCTATTTCGTCACCGTGGAAGATGACGCGCGGCTGGCCCCCG
Organism: Chloroflexota bacterium; assembly: GCA_019873725.1. GTDB lineage: Bacteria > Chloroflexota > Anaerolineae > B4-G1 > SLSP01 > DSWT01. The sequence continues at coordinate 4,620 of JAIOAS010000054.1, forward strand.
GCGTCGAGGCGAACACGCTGATCTACCTGGTCGGGCAGGGGAAATTCGAGTTGAGCACCGGGCAAATCAACGGCCTCACCAACTACATCAACAAGGGGAAGGGCACGCTCTTCATCGAAAGCACCGATGCAGCCTCGCGCACCGCTTTCCAGAGCTTGTTCACGGCAATGAATCTGAAGCCCGATCCGCTGCAAGCCGGACATTGTTTGTTGATGGACCCGCACCTCTTTGGCGCGCCGCCGCCGGGATTCGAGCCGGAGAGCGCGCCCGAAGTGTTGCTCAAGGACGGCGTGATTTTCAGCACGGGCAACTACGGGCTGGCCTGGCAAGGGGACAGCAAAAGCGGCGTACCGTCACGGGAGCACTTGCGCGCCGCCGCCGAATGGGGCGAGAACATCATCACGTATGCCTGGGACCGGCGGCGACGGCGGTGAGCGGTTGGCCATCAGCTTTTAGCAGTCAGGACAAAGTATGAACCCCCAAGTAAAGATCGAAGTGATTGACAAGGACGGCTGGCGGAAGGAGTTTTCGTTTCAGAAAAGCCTGTTTCACATCGGCAGCGCCGCGCTGAACGACCTCGTCTTGGAAAACGCGCGTGGCGGAGGCGTCGCTGCGCGTCACGCGCAACTGATCGCTTTGCAAGATGGATCGGGCTACCGCCTGGTCAATTTGGGCGATACGGACATCCTGTTGAACGAAACCGGCGATAAACGGGCGGCGCCCCATGCCGTGGCTATCGTGAGCGATGGCAACGTGATTAAGATAGGCGACTTTACGCTCATCTTCCACGGTGAGGCGCTGCTGGTCGCTGCCGCCCCCACCGACAGTCGCAGTTCCCACATCGGGCTGCGGCTCTCGTTGCCACGGACACAGTTAGCGCCGCACCAGAACATTGCCGGGGTGTTGGCGGTCGCCAATCACGGAGATAAAGCGGGTGTGCAATTCGACCTGGATCTGGAAGGTCTCGAATCCGATTGCTACAACATCGAACCGGCGCCCCTGCTGCCTTCGGGAGCGGAGCGAGAGGTGACGTTGCGCATTTTCCACCGGGGAGATAAACCGATAGCCGGCGAACACACGCTCACGATCCGCGCCGTCGCACCGGACGCTTATCCGGGTGAGGAAGCGACCGTCACGTGCGTGATCCAGGTGCAGCCGTTCTACAAGCACACGCTGCGGCCGGCGATGAGCGGTCAGCCGTCAGCCGTCAGCCAGCAGCCGTCAGTAGGCAGCGGGCAGGCGAAAGGCGCAGCGACGCCGGAGGAGGATTTGCTGCCGCCGCCTGTTGCAGTGCGCCCGGCTGCGCCGCCGACGCCGCAAAAGCCGCCCGCGCCGCTGTGGGAAGAAGCCGAACTGCCTGTCGCTGCGGCTGCCACCACGCCGCCAATGCCGAAAAAACAGCCGGCGCTCACGTTGAAAGCCGTTCCGATGCCCGAAGTCCAGCCGCCGCCCAAGGCCACCCCCACCCCGCCCCCCGCCGAAGATTGGTGGACTGTGCCGGAAGCGGTTAGAGAGCAGCCGTCAGCTCTCAGTTCTCAGTCGTCAGCGGTCAGTGGTCAGCCGTCAGCGGTCAGCGATCAGCTATCAGCAGTCAGTGTTGAGCCGTCAGTGGTCAGTGAGCAGCAGGCGGCAGTTGGCGAAGGGGCGGAAGAGGTCGCGGCGGCTACCGATGATTGGTGGTCCGAAGCCACGGATGTCAAACAAGAGCAGGAAGACACCCCGCCCGGCGCCAATGCCGATTGGTGGTCGGCGTAGGGAACGGGAAAACGAGAATGGAGTCAGCCGTGAGATCACTCAACACGTTCGCGCTTATGTCAATGCCGGGATTCATCAACACCGACGGCGGGCCGCAAGTGTGGCACTGGGTTCTGTTCATCGTGGTGGTAGGGATGCTGACGATGTTGGTCATACCGGCGATCCTCAAATGGCAGCGCCAGCGCGCGCGCAAAACGGTCCACCTGGAGCTGGTCAACGAGGGCAACGTGCGCAGTCGCTATGCGTTGCACGCTGCTGAACCTACCGGCAGTCTCACGTTCCACTTCCGCGTGAACGGTAAGCCGTTGCAGGAACAGGTTGTGTCGAGTGTTAGCGGTCAGCGGTCAGCGGGCAGCAGACAGCCAGCAGCAGGCAGCCAGAAGGCGGCGGCGCCGGCAAAAGCGGGCGGGACGGATGTGCAGAAGACGTTGTCGGGCGCGGCGCAGACAGGCGGAATGGTCGCCGGGCTGCTCGCTACGTTGGGGCGGCTGCTACCCGGAGCGGCGGGACAATCGCTCAGTGGGATGGGGCGCGAAGTGCGCCAGGGGCAGCAGACGGCGACACAGGTGAAGCAGATGTCGCAATATGCCGGGAAGTTGCAACCGAAAGCGGGGGGAAGCGGTCAGCCGTCAGCCGTTAGCCTTCAGCCGTCAGCGGTCAGCGGTCAGCCATCAACGATTGGTGGGCAGCGGGACGCGGGGAATGTGGCGATCGAGATTTGGGCGCGGACGCCGTTCGTCGAACCCGGCCAGAAGATGCAGATTGAATTGCAGATTCAACCGGCCAAACCTTATCAGACCCGGCATTATCCTTACATTTTGAAGTCGCGCTCGCTCGAATACAAGGAGGCCCCGGTCATCACAGAGGAAGAAACAGTCTTACTTGAGGCGCTCAATCCCTTCGAGCATTTTGCGCCGTTTATGCTGTTTGTAGCCGGTATTATGATCTTATTGATTCTGTTCTTATCGCTCTGGTAAAGCGTGAAACGTAAAGCGTAATTGCGTGAAACGTAATGCGTGAAACGTAATGCGGAAAACGCAAAGAGTAAAAGGTAACGTTTGTAAGACAAAAGATTGTATTTTACGTTTTACGTCTTACGTCTTACGTTTTACGTCTTACGTTTTACGCCTTATTCATAGGAGGTCCGATGCCTAAAGCGGATCAAATAGAAATTATCAGTCCTGGCGGCGAGATCACATTTTATAATTTGGATGCCACGAAAGGCATTACGAATATCGGCCGGCATCCCGATAACGACATTGTCATTGATACGCCCGGCGTGGCGCCCTTCCACGCGATCCTGGATCACCGCCGCAAACCCTACGAGATCGTCATCCTGAGCGAAGAGGGCGAAACGCGGCTGGCGGGCCAGGCATTGGCGCCGAACGTCTCCACCGCGCTCAAGAATTGGGACACGCTGGAAATTGATAACCACATGCTCATCCTGCTCGAAGAAGCAGGGACGAGTGTGATTCCGCCGCCAGCCATCAGCGGTCAGCCGTCAGCCGTCGTCCGTCAGCCAGAAGGGGGCACGCCGGGACGGGCAATTGCGCCGGTCAGGACGGCGACGGCCATCGCCGGACAACCCTGGCGTTTGAGCGCGCCGCAGCCGGATCACATAGACGAGTTTATCGTGGCGCAGCTCGCGCAGCGCGAGGTCACGGTCAACGTGGAGCAGCCGGTGATGTTCGAGATCACCATCATCAATGGCAGCCCGATTGTGGCGACGTTTGTGGTGGACGTCGAAGGGCTGAACCCCGATTGGGTCACTGTCACCCCGCCGCAGATCAACTTAAACGAGGGCGAACGGGGCACGGTGTACGTCCAGGTGATGCTGCCCCGCCATCCCTCCAGCCTGGCGGGACTTTATCACGTGGCCTTTATCGTGACGTCGCCGAACCACGCCGGGCGCAGCAGCCGCTTGAGCGCAACCGCCACCGTCACCCCCTATTACGCCTTCAAGGTGGGTGAACTTTCGCCCCGGCAACAAAATGTCTCGTGGCGTCGGCAAACGGCCCAGGCTACCATTCCCATCACCAACCAGAGCAACGCGGCGACGGTCTTCCGGCTCAGCGCCGAAGACGACGAAAGAGCCTGCAAGTTCGAGTTTGAAACCACGGATAAGGCGACGAAGGAGAAGACCCGGCTGGCCGTCCAGGCCCAGGTTCCGCTACAGCCCGATGAGATGGTCACTGTGCCCATCTTTGTGACGCCGACGAAACGCCCGCTCTTTGGGATGCGGCGGCGTATCCACGCCTATACGGCCACGGTGATGATGCAGGAGGCCGACCAGACGCCGCGCTCGCTGTTGGGCCAGCTCAAGAGTAAGCCGCTCCTGGGGCCGCTGTCGCTTATGCTCATCCTTTTCACCCTGGCAGTGTTGATGGTTTGGCTCTTCAGGCCGCACGCGCAATCGCTGTTGGCAAACAACGCGTCCGAAATCACGATCACGTCCGGCGAAGAGGTTGTCATCGCGTGGAAAGCCTCCGCGCTCTCCAACAACGTCACTGTCGAATCGGCGGAGACGCGCAATCCGCTCATCAACACCGAGCGGAAACGCAGCGGACAGGCGCGCATCAGCCCCCTCTACTCCGGCGTCTACGTGCTGCGGGCCGAGAGTTTCCTGTTCCCCCTGCTCGATCCGATCTTCCCCAAGACGTTCGATCCGCTGATCGTGGCGACGCGCGATGTCCGCATCAATGTCAAACCGATTTATCCCGTCATCCAATCGTTCAGCCTCGAAGGCTACCGCGAGCAACTTGACGCAACTTCGTACCGCATCTTCCAGGGAGACGCCGTCAACCTGCGTTGGACGGTGCTCAATGCGAACGAGGTCGAACTGGCAACCAACGGCGAGCCGCAATTGCTGCCGACGACAGAGCACATCGCCCAGCGCAACATCTCGCCGCAGATCAACACCGGCTACAGGCTGGTCGCCAGAAATCTCTATACCGGCGAGGGCGCGCCGGCTGCCGAAGCCGGTCTCTCGATCTTCGTCATCACGCCGTCGCCGACGCCGGTACCGGTGCCGGTGCCGCAGCGCTTCACCGTGCGCCCGCTGGAGATCATCGCCGGGGAGACCGTCACCATCGAGTGGGAAGTGCCCAACGCGACAAAAGTGAACATCACCAACGTGCCGGGCGACTTTCCGCCATTGGGCAGCACCATGCACAAACCGCCGGAGACCACAGATTACCGGCTGACGGCCTTCTACAAAGAGGGCGACATCGAGAAGAGCGTAGTCAGCAGCATCGTGGTGCGTGTCATCGTCAAGCCCGCGCCGACCCCCACCCCGCTGCCGGTCCCGGTGGTCATCAATCTGTTCGAGGGAACATATTCCGGCGACTTCTATCGCGGGACGGCGAAGAAGGTGACGCTGGTGTGGTCGGTGGTGGGCGACACGACAAACATCGAAATTGAAAGCGCGGTAATGGGGACGGTGAGCAATCTCAGTCCCAACGGGCAACTGCCGATTATGATTTCCGACGACGCTTTCTTCGTGCTCAAAGCCTATTACAAGGACGAGCTCAAGGCGTCCAAGATGATCCAGATCACGGCGAAGGATCCGCCGCCCACGCCGACGCCGCTGCCGCCGGACCCCCTCATTCTGAAGTTCGAGGCTGCCGCCGCCGATGCCAACAGCGTCATTATCGGTATCCCGGTGACCGGCAACACGGCCAACACCCGCGCCTACGAGGTGAAGTACGGCTCGAACATCGTGCTGTCGTGGATCGTTGAGAATGCCGGCAAAGTCACGCTGGATTTCACCACCCAGGCCGGCGTGCAGATCAATTACGGCGATCAAAGCCTGCAAGGTCAATTGCCGGTCAATGTGACGGCGTCAGGCCAATACCAGCTCAAAGCCGAGCACAAAGATCCTTCACGCAGTCCGGTGTACGCTTACATTCAAATCAAACTGATGGCGATGGAAAAACCGCCGGCGCCGAGTAACGTGCGCGGGCCGGTATCCACCAACCAGACGCCGCCCATTGACATCACGTGGGAGTATCCCGCCGCCAGCCGGGGCGACATCATCGGCTTCATCGTCTACCGGGGCAACACCGGCGATTCGCCTGACGCTTTTGTGCAACATTCCGGGATGATCGCGCAAACGTCGCCGCCTTACGTGTGGACCGATAGCGTCGCGCCGGTGTGCGGCAAAGGCTACTATGTGGTAGCCGTGTATGTTGATATTGCCGACAACCAGACGAAGGAAAGCGATAAAAGCACCATCTGGTATACGGAGCCGTGCCCAACGCCGACACCGTGAGCTACGGATAGGTCAGGTGTCAACGGTCAGCTAACAGGTCGGCCTGCCCACTACACAGATTGAGGGCAGGCTTTCTTTTCCATCACAGAGGCACAATAGACCACTGGACTATTATCGGGGGAAATAAAGAGAATGAAACACACACACAACACATTCCAACGGCTGGTGTGGAGATTGATGGCGATCAGCACGCTGGTCTTGATGCTGTTGACGCAGGCGCTGGGACCGGTGAGTGCGGCGCGCAGCGTTCAGCGATCAGCGGTCAGCGATCAGCCACCAGCGATTAGCCTTATACAACCGCGAATGTATCCGGAGTTGGAGCCGCCGCCTCCATCGGCGGAGATGATCGGGCCGCAGCCACGGTATGCGGCCTGGATCATGGAGCTGATGCGCCGTCCGGCCCCGTACTCGGCGACGGCGGGATTCGCCATCCAGCAATCTGCGGACACCGGCATCAACGACCTGGAGGTGAACCACATCTACAATGGCGACCGCATCACGTACACGATTGCGCTTGCCAACGCCAGCGGCAGCACGCTGAACGACATCACGGTGCTGGACATCCTGCCGACCAATGCGCTCGGCGATATTGCGGTGACCGGCGTGTACACCTGGCAATTCAACTACGAGACGACCTCATACCTCGATCAAATCGGCGTCGAGGAAGTCGTCACCGCCACGCGCGAAATCAGTTGGTCCATCCCGGCGCTGGCGAATAACCAGACGATCACGCTGACGTTCTCTGGCAACGTCGCAGGCCAGGGAGACAACCAGACGTTCACCAACCGCGTTTTCGCGCTGTACTATGTGGCGGGAGAGCCTGGATCGGCCAGCGCCGAAGAATTGAACATCGTCGCGCACATGCGCATCCCCGCCGCCAATCTCGGCGGGATGACGATTTCGCCGGTGTCCACGTGGCTTTCCAGGGACATGGGCGGCACGCTCAGCCAGGACTGGGGCGACTTCGACCGCGACGGCGACCTGGATTTGGTGCTCGGTTCGGCGCTTGGCACAACGGTGTACCGTAACGACAACGGACGCCTGAATCTCTACTGGGTTTCGCCGCTCAACGACCAGGGCCAGCGACGGCTCTCCTACGGCGTGCGCTGGGCCGACGTCAGTCTCACCAATCAACAACTGGAACTTGTCGTCGTGGGCGACGTGATATCCACGGGCGGCAGCGCCGATTTTATCGCCGAACTGCCCGGCATCAATTACGTTTACATGGTTACCGATACCGTCAAGAAGTTTACGACGGCGGACACGTTTACCTCGACTTACCAACTGATGCGCATCGCGCCGGGCGACTTCGATGGCGACGGGGACATTGACCTGGTTGCCAGCACGAACGCGATCAACGCGGCGTGTCCGGTGATCCTCTACCGCAACCTCGGCGACGGCAACTTCACCAACGCGCCCAACACGGACACAGTTCACAACTTCGAGTGCCTGAGCGGCAGCAACAGCGAAGGAGGCGGCGCGACGGCGGCGCTGGGTCCCGCCGATTTCGACAACGACGGCGACCTCGATCTCGCCATCGGCGTCTTTCCGGCGACGCTACGGCTGCTGGTCAACAGCATGGCGGGCAGAGGCCCCATGACCCTGACAAACCCCTTCACCGCAACCCCGCACATTGACATTGAGACGACGCTGCAATACATCCCCTACGACCTGGCCTGGGGCGACTACGACGGCAACGGCTACCTCGACCTGGCGGCAGCCTACCCGTTGCAACGCTCGGCGCGCGTGTATCGGAACCAGAATGGCGCCACCTTGTCGCCTTTGACCAGCACCATCCGCACCGATACCTTCTTCACCCCGCGCGCCGTGGACTGGGGCGATTTCAACGCGGACGGGCAACTGGATCTCATCGTCGCCAACGATCCACCCGGCGTCTATCAATTCAACCGGCAAACGGCGAAATTCGAGAAGATCACCACCCTCGACTTGCCCAACATCGGCGGGCAGGTCTGGAGCCTGCGCGGGATCAGCCTCCTCGATGCGGACAATCTCAACTTGCTCGTCGCCAACCGGGACGGGCCAAGCCAGCTCTACAACACCTTCGGCCCCAAATTGCGCCAGACGATCACGCCCATCACCACCAAAAATATGGCAAGCGTCACCTGGGGCGATGTTGACGGCGACGGCGACCTCGATCTGCTCTACGGTGCGGGAGCAGCGCGGTTGAGCAGCCAGCTTCAGATAAACAAGGAAGGGGATTTTGCCACCGACAGGTTGTTCCTCTCCAGCGGATTCGGCCCGCACTACGTCGCCTTCGGCGATATGACCGCGAGCGGCGACCTCGACATCGCCATCGGCACGCTGGAAAAGCTCCAAATCTACACCAACGCGCAAATTGACGACAGCGACAACGACATTGACCAATCGCCGGCGCTCACCCTCATCAACGGACGCAAAATCCACAGCCTGGCCTGGGGCGATCCCAACGACGATGGCAGACTCGATTTGCTCGTCGGCGCGGAGACCACAGCCGGAGCGTCCATCCTCCAACTCTTCATCAACAAAGACGGTCTCTTGCAGACGACGCCGGCTTTTACTATTCCGATAGAAAGCCGGGTCCAAAGTCTGGTGTGGAAGGACTTCAACAACGACTATTACCTCGACTTTGCAATCGGCCAAAGAAACGGCCCCACGCTCATCTTCACCAACAACGGGGATATGACCTTTTCACTGTATTGGAAATCCGGCGTGGCGTTGGATACGCGCAGCGTTGACGCCGCCGATTACGACAACGACGGCGATATGGACCTGGCGGAAGGCAACTACGGTGCTTTTGATTACCTCTGGGAAAACCAGATCACGGCGCAGATACCTGTCACGGTTCCGGCGAACCGCTTCACGCTGGCGCTCACGATCACCACGCAGGTCAGCCGAACCACCGGCGTCGCCTGGGGCGATTGGGACAACGATGGCTACCCGGACCTGGCGGTGGGGCGAGATAGCGGCTACGACAGCGTCTACGCCAACCAGAGGAGTGCGCCGGGCGCAGCGGCGTTCACCGAAGCCTGGCGCTCGCAGGATCAGGCCAACACCACCGGCCTCGCCTGGGGCGACCGCGACAACGACGGCGACCTTGATCTGGTCGTCAGCCGCTCAGGCGGCGGATGGAGCGGGTTCTACGAGAACACCATCTCGCATCCCGCGCACATTCTCACCGGCGACACGCGCCGGAATTACCAGTTGCCGAACGAAGCGCCCTACGTCTACATCGAACGCCCCGGCATCACCGACGACGCCTACCAGTTCTCGTCGGCCAACGTCCTGGTCAATCCCAGGGAGCCAACGCTGGAAATCCACTACCGGCTGTTCGACCCGGAAGAGATGCCCATCGCGCAGACGTTCTTCGAGTATTCCCTGGATGGCGGCGCGCGCTGGAAGACGGCGACTTCGGCCATTCAGCCTTTCACGCCCATGACGCGCACCAGCATCAACGGCTACCCCGCCGTCTTCACGTGGAACGCCGCTGCCGACAAGGCCATCAGCGACGACGCGCGCTTCCGCATCCGCGTCATTCCCCTGGATCGCAGCGGGCCGGTGCAGCGCGGGGCCAATCAGAGTATCAGCCCGCCGTTCCGCGTGCGCGCGACGACCTGCACCTGGCCCTCGGACATGTCCATCCGCGCGTACCTGCAACCGACCGGCACGCTGCTCGCCCCCACGCAAGTCATTCAGCCCAACCAAGTCGTGCGCTTCGAGGCGCATGTCGAGATCGTCAGCGGCAAAATCCTCACCCAGTCCTGGAACTTCGGCGACGGCTCGCCGCTGCTCAACCTGTCGTGGCCGACCACCAGGCCGATCACGCACGTCTACCGCAGCAGAAACGTCTACACCGTGACCACGCGCATTGACGGTGAGGTTTGTCCGGTGGCGCGTCCGGGCTTCGTCAGCCGCCCGATGTACGTCGGCGTGACCAGTCCGCTGAATAAGTTCATTTACCTGCCCCTCGTTCTCAAAGGCTTCAGACCTGGCGTTGTTATGCACTTTGAGCAACCGACCTGGGAAGATGACAGCAGCGATTGGGTCGCCGGCCCGGCGGTGGCTGCGGAAACGGCACTCCCGTCCACCCGCCGTGTGCCACTTGCCCCGCAGGCCGCGAGCGCCGTGGTCATGCCGAACAATGCCGTGCAGATCACCGATTCGCCGTTGGGGGTGGATAGCCAGCCGGTCATCAACGGTGACGGCACGCGCATCGCCTTCTGGTCCACCGGGCGACATGGTGCCAGCAACGCCGACGGCAATATCGAAATCTTCCTGTCCAGGGTTACGCCGGGCGGTCAGGTTGATCCGTATCCGTTACAGCTCACCGACTCCAAAGGCACCATCCTCGGTGGATTCAACCTCGGCCCCTCCATTGACGGCAGCGGGAATCGCATCGCCTTCTTTTCCGACCAGGATTTGCTCGGCAACAACAACGCGGGGGCTACGGTGGTGCTGTCGGATACCGGCGCGGCCCTCTCCCAAGACAATCACGACCGCAACTTTGAAATTTTCCTGGCCGCCATCGACAACAACCAGGCGTCGTTAATCCAACTGACCCATACATCAGACGGGGAGAACATTTTGCCGTCCATCAGCAACAGCGGCCAATACATCGCGTTTGCCTCCAACGTCAACCTGACCGGCGATCTCAAACGGCAAACGGGAACGGGCATCTTCGTCGCCGAGATCACCCGCACGCAAAATATCACCTGGAACGTGCGCTACACCCAGGTCGTGACACCGCAGGGGGCCAACGATCAGCCTTCAATCAGCAAGGATGGGCAGTTCGTCGCCTTCGTCTCGGATCAAGACCTCGTGCCGGGCAGCGAGGCCGCGCCCAACAACAACCGCGAAATCTTCCTGGCGGAACTGCAAAACGGGCAGGTCAAGCGTTACATCCAGGTGACGACCACCCCTGAGGGAACGACGAACGAGCAACCCTCTATCGTGTCGGGGACAGTCTCCGCTTCCGAGATGGTGTACCACGTCGCCTTCCTCTCGGACTATGACTGGAGCGACGACGTGGACAACGCCACCCACGACCGGCAGGTGGCCCTCGCCGTTATCACCACCACGACGGCCAGCCCCGCCGTCAACGTCCGCGCCATCCCCCAGGCAGCGGGCGAGAAAGATTATCCCACCATCAGCGCCGACGGCGGGCGGATCGCCTACATCTCCACCGCCGATCAAAAGCTGCACCTCTACGACACCTTCGAGAAGCGGGACATCGCCGAAAACGTCGCCATCCAGTATGCCTTCCCCGCGCTCAGCGCCGATGGCACACAGATGGCCTTCGTCGCCAACTGGGACATCTATCGCGCCGAATATCCTCTGGTGGATCTCCACCTCTTCAAGTTCGCCAACACCGACCAGGCCACCGCCGGCGATACCGTGACGTACACCTTCTGGGCCATCAACAGCGGGCCATCGCCGGCCAACGACGTCAGAATCGTGGACAGGCTGCCCGACGGGATGCAGGCCCAGATCATGACCTGGAATCCCGACACGTACCGCGACGCGGGGGCATCGGGGTTCAGCACGTGTACCGGCGGCGGGTGTGTCCATCACGGCACAGGCTGGAACGCCACGGCGCAGGCGCTCACCATCGCCGATTTCAGCGGACGGGTCTTCGATCTGCCGGACAGAAACGATACCACGCTCGCCGCGCAGTGGACGGATATGCAGGATAACGAATTGCTCTTCCACATGGAGACTGTGCCGCCAGCCGACGTCAACACGAAAAACATCAACCGCCCCCTCGGCGTCCTCAACGGCTCGCCGGTGGTGGCGGCCGGGCAAATCGCCAACGCGCTGGTGTTCAACGGTGATGATGCGCTGTACGCCACCAACGTCCTGAACACGTCTGGCACCGGCGCGACAGCCACCTGGATGACATGGGTGCGGCTGGATTCGACCAGCCCCGGCGCGCTGATGACAGAGATGGATGGGTATGCCGACGGGTGGGTGATTGACTTCCCGTCCAGCTCACAAATCCGGTTCAGAGGGCTGAACTATTGGGGATATTTCGATTGGAGCGTGGTGAGTGAGCGACAGGCAAACATCGCGCCGCAAGTCGGTGAGTGGTTCCATCTCGCCATCACCTGGCGCGACTCTTTCTGGCCGAACGACATCCACATCTACGTCAACGGGCGCGAGATTGACGGGCCTGCAAACCTGTACCTTGATCCCTTCTCCTCCACGATCGGCAATAACATCATGCTCATCGGGCACGACCACCAGAACACGTTCTTCCGGGGCGCGCTGGACGAAGTCGCCGTGTTCAGCCGGGTGCTGACGGCGGAAGAGATCCTCTCGATCTACGAGCGCCAATCCCCAAGCTACACCGCCTACTTCGACTCCGCCTTGATGCAGGAGACGACCGGCAGTAACGCCTGGAGCACGCTGGCCTGGTGGCCCAGCCTGCCCGTGGGCGTCGAACTGCCCGACAACGGCGCAAACTGGACGGTGACGGATACGCAAGGTCTCGCCAACAGCGGGTATCGCTATCCCACGGGGACATTGGCGATGAGCAGCACCGTCCTGCTGATGCACATGAACGAAGCCAGCGGCGCAACGTCGTTCTTCGACACGTCGGGCGCGCGCGACGCGCAGGGATTCCGCAACGAGGGCTACTGCGACGGCGGGCGCTGTCCGCAGACAGACGCCGGGAAGTTCAACGGGGCGCTGCGGTTTGACGGCAGCGATGACTTCGTCTACTTCCAGGAGCCGAAGGATTTCCCCACCACGCAGATGTCGGTGATGTTCTGGATGCGCACGCAAGAAAGCACCGGCGGCCTGTTCCAGTACAGCGTCACCGATAGTCCCAGTTCTACAGATGGGCTATGGCGTTTTCAGGAAAACGAGTTCGCCGTCAACGTGCCGGGCAACTTGCAGGTGTGGCTCGGTGGGCAGGTGTACGGCTCGTCCGTTTCGGCCAACGACGGGCAATGGCACCACATCGCCGTCACATGGGATGACGCCGCCCGCACGATCGTCATCTATAAGGACGGCGTTGCGGCACAGACGATCCCCTCTGTGATCACGTACACGCTCACGCAGCCGCACGGCGATTCACGCTTCCCTGCGCGCATCGTGATCGGCAATCGCATCCAATATGCGTATGAATACGCGCAAGAGTGTTATTGGACGTTCTGGGGATACACGTTCTGCTACCCGAAGTATCCCTATCGCATCCGAGAAACGAGCCAGAATCCCTTCAAGGGCACGCTGGATGAGCTGGCTGTGTTCAAACGCACGCTCAGCGCCACCGAGATCCGCGCCGCTTACCTGCGCGGCGTCGCGCGGATGACCTTCCAGGTGCGCACGTGCGCGACTGCGGCCTGCAGCGGCGCGGGCGAATACTTCGTCGGGCCGGGCGGGCTGCGCTCCACGTACTACACGGATCAACCGGATTCAAGCACGCCGCTGTGGTCGCTCGCCGGCGCGCAATCCAATCCCTATCTCCAGTATCGCACCTATATGGATGGCTTTGTGCCCAACTACACGCCTGAACTGATCACCGTGACGGTGAGACCGCGCGCGGAGTGCGGAACCAACGCCGCGAAGTCGGTCGTCACCTGCACGTTGAGCACCCGCGAATCGCCGCTGCCGGTCTGGGATGGGGTTGTGGTCAACGTGCCGGTGGCTGTCACCGGCAGCGCCTTCGCGTCCGCGGAAGTCGTCAACGGGCAGTTCGTCATCCAAAACCATGCGCGCATCTTCGCGCTGGAGGCAGATCACAATCAGACGTTTAACACGGCAACGTGGCCGCTGGCATTGAAGCCGGTCAGCATCACCTCGGTCAGCATCAGCCCCGCCGCCCCGGCCTGGGAGATCAACCAGACCAACGATCTGACGGCTGCCGTCGAGCCGAACGGCTCGCCGGCTTCCGAGCCAACCGCCACCCCGCCGGTCTGGTATGAGTGGACTGCGCCGCTCTACGGCACGCAGCTCTACACGGTCACGTCGAACTGGCTCAACCACACGGCGTCTTTCAGCTATTCCGTCGCCGGCGTCAGGACGATCACCGTCCGCGCCCGCAACACCACCGACAACGTCTGGTATTCCGCGTCGGTCAACGTCAAAGTCAACCATCCCCTGCCGCACATTGACGCACTCATCCCGGACAATACGGACGCTTACAGTCCCACGCTCACCGTCACCATCAACGGGAGTGGCTTTGTGGATAATACCGTGACCAGGGTGTTGTGGGACGGCGTGGTTCTGGCAGCCAGCACTTGGGTAAGCAGCACCCAGATAACCGCCGAGATTCCGGCGGCTAATTTCCTGCTCGGCGGAACCCACAACATCACCGTCCGCAACGCGGAGGCCGGGCTGGATACGCGCACGTCGAACGCCGCCACTTTCACCGTCTACAACCGCGTCCCGACGGTCAGCGGCGTCACGCCGGTCTCGACCACCATCGGCGTTAACACGCCGGTTGTCATCAGCGGCGATTATTTCGCCACAACAGGGGCCACCGTGCGGCTGTACCGGCCCAGCGCCGCCTCGGTCAGCCTGGCGACCAGCGCCATCACCAAGACGCAGATCAACGTGACGATTCCGGGCAGCAACATCCAGACGGCCGGCTACTACTCGCTCACCGTGCAGAACCCAACGCCCTATCGCGGCACCGGTGAATCCGACAAGCTGCTGTTCACCGTCTACAACCCGAAGCCCACGATTACTGCCTTCAGCCCGCCCAGCACCCCGGTGGGGACCGGATTCACGCTCAATATCACCGGCACAAACTTCATCAACGGCGCGCAGATTTACTGGAACGGAACTGCGCTGACAACGGTATTCATCTCTGCCACCCGGTTGCGTGCCAATGTTCCTAACACGCAGGTTCCTGGCACGCCCAGTAACGTTCCGGTCTTCGTGAGGAATCCGGCGCCGAGCGTCGCCGACTCAAACACAATCCAGTTCCCGGTGCAATGACGACAATCGTTAGACCTGACAGGTTTCAGAAAACCTGTCAGGTCTAACGCGAAATTGCAGCTTATAGGATGTGTGGTATAATCCCCTCGCTAGAGGCAGGTAAAACAATGATTCGCTTTTCGATTGGACAGTCAGCTTTGATGCTGCGAGGCGTCATCTCGTTTAACGCAGCGCACCGTTTTTAGGTGCGCCTGCGAACAACACTTGCATTTCATTCGTTAGTCCGTTCAGAGCCGTGGGCGCGCTCGCGTCTGCGGCTTTTTGTTTTCTCCTGATCCCTTTCCTGCACCGCACGCGCGAGACTCCCACTGCGAATGAGAGTTCTACCACGAATCTACACGAATCTACACGAATCTGCACTAATTTTCTTCTATTCGTGAGAATTCGTGAAGATTCGAGGTATATTTTCAGGAGGGAGAAAATGGGTCAGATCATCGTCAATGTAGATAAAGTCACCTATCACCACGGGCCGGTGTTGGTGCTGGACAACATCGCGTGGGAGATTCAGGCCGGGCAGAAGCTCGGCCTGGTCGGGCCGAACGGCGCGGGGAAGTCCACGCTGCTGCGGCTGATCGCGGGAGAATTGCAGCCCGACAACGGTTTCATCGTGCGACACAAAACGCGCATCGGTTACCTGGCCCAGGAACCGCGTTTCGTCCCCGTCGAACAGGGCGGCCCGGCGACGGTGTGGGAAGCTGCCCTGAGTGCCAACGCCGACATCCACCGCATCGAAGCGGAGATGCGCCGCCTGGAAGCGCGTATGGGCGATCCCGCCGTCTACACGGATGAGCGCGAGTTTGCGCGCGTGCTGGCGGCCCACACCCGCGCGCAGGAAGCCTTCGAACAATTGGACGGCTACCGCTACGAGAGCAACGTCAAGCAGGCTTTACAGACCGTCGGTTTCGCCGAGGCCGATTTCGACAAGGCCGTGGCGGTGCTCTCCGGCGGGCAGAAGAAAATGCTCGGTTTGGCGCAACTGCTGGCGATCCAATGTGATCTGCTGCTGTTGGACGAACCCGACAATCACCTTGATATGGCGGGCAAGGTTTACCTGGAGCGTTTCATCCGTGGCTTCTCCGGGACGGTCATCATCGTCTCGCACGACCGCTATCTGCTGGACGAGGTGGCGGATCACATCGCCGAACTTGAGGACCGCAAGTTGACGCTCTACCAGGGCAACTATTCGGCCTATGCCACCGAGAAGCAGTTGCGCCTGCTGCGCCAGCAACAGCTCTATGCGGCGCAACAGAAAGAGATCGCCCGCATCGAGGCGGCAATTGCGCGCTTCGAGTACTGGGCCAGCATCGTCATCAACGAGCGCCACATCCGCCAGGCCCGTTCGCGCCAGAAGATGCTGGATAAAATGGACAAGATCGAGAAACCCGTCTTCGAGCGCGAGAAAATGGGGTTGGAACTGAACGGCTGGCGCGGCTCGAACAAAGTATTGGAGATCGCCAACCTCGACAAAATTTTCGCGCCGCGCGGCGCAGAGACGGAAGACAAGATTGTGCTACTCGGCCTCAATCTGCTGATCTGGCGCGGGGAGCGCGTGGGTCTCATCGGTGCCAACGGAAGCGGCAAGAGCGTGCTGTTTCGCTGCATCCTGGGGCAAGAAGAACCGACGAGCGGTGTGATCAAGATCGGTCCCAGCGTGAAAATCGGCTACTACGCGCAGCAGCACGAGACACTCGATCCACAGCGCACACTCATCGAGGAAATCTGGGATGCGAAATCGATGTCGGAGCACGCGGCGGTGAACTTCTTACGGCGCTTTCTCTTCCCGTACCAACGCACTCGGGGCACAGTGTCCACGCTATCGGGCGGGGAGCGCAGCCGCTTGCAACTCGCCAAGCTGATGCTCTCGGACGCCAACTTCCTGCTGCTCGACGAGCCGACGAACAACCTCGATCTGCCGTCGTGCGAGGTGTTGGAACAGGCGCTGGAGGAGTTCGAGGGGACGGTGCTCGTCATCTCACACGACCGCTACTTCCTCAACCGCATCGCCGACCGCATCGTCGAGCTTGAGGACGCCAGCCTGACCGAATACGCGGGCGATTACACATATTACGCGCAGAAGAAGGGGATAGTGTGAGTTGTTCTCGAGCTAACTATAGCAAAGCCCAATCTTCAACGTGCAATCCCGGTACACGGTCAAACTCACGTGTTTCGTAGACGCCTTGTGGTTCACGCACTAATGGTTCGCCGGCCCACATCCCGGCCGTCGTCTCGAAGAAACCGACAGGCCACGTGTCTTGTGTCTCAGGTTCAGAGTCTAGAACACTTTCCAGGAGCATTTTCGCCAATGTTAGTTGTTCTCTGACTGTTAACTGCTTAATCTTGTTGAAAATCTGAGCGAACTGCGCGGAAGCACCAACAGATTGTGCTTGTATGGTCATGTGCCGCCTCCTTAGTTCATGAATCACACTTTTTCAGGAACACGGTCAGTATAATGCAATTTCAAAAAACGCCAAAACACCGACGAACGGAACCTTTGTGGGGTGCATTTCAATTCGGGGGGAAAAGCCAGATAAGCGTTTGATTTAACCGCAGAGTTCGCTGAGAACGCAGAGAAATTTCTGGAAACTCTGCGGACACTGCGTGCTCTGCGGTGCAATTTAAGAAAAGTCGCCCCCATTCTGAAATGCACCCACCTTTGTCGCATAGTTGCGAAAAGTATAAGTCTGAGTACACTATGGTTTACGGTAATCGGTAACTGGTTACTCGTTACCGGTTACTCGTTGCCGGTTTGCCATTCGCTGATTCGCTCATTCGCCGATTCGCTCGATGAAAAAACGTCTACAACGCCGAAGATTCGCGGGCAACCGCAACGCGGACAACCGCAGCGCGGACAACCGCAACGCGGGCAACCGCAACGCGGGCAACCGCAACGCGGGCAACCGCAACGCGGGCAACCGCTGGTGGCGGCAGTTTTGCCAAGACCTGCGGGTGTTCGCGCGCCTGTTCCCCTGGAACGTGAGCGCCGTCTTGATCGTAGGTGTCGCCCTTACCGCCTTACTCTTCGAGGAGACCTACAACCACAACCTTTTGCCCGGCGATATTCCGATCACTTACGTCAAATCCATATACGCCGTGCTGAACATGATCGCGTTCCAGGTCACGTTCGCCGACATGCCGGAAAGCCCCGCGCTCGATATCTACTTCGTCATTGTGCCGCTGATCGGCATCCCGTTGTTACTGGTGTTCGGGTTGAACATCCTCAACATCCTGCGCGTCTTCTTCGTGCGCGGCGAGCGCGGGCAGGCGTGGCAGGAGGCGCTGGCGGCGACGGTCGAACGCCCAATCGTTGTTTGCGGATTGGGGCGCGTGGGCTATCGCGTTGCCGGGCAACTCCTCGACTTGGGGCAGCCGGTTATCGGCATTGACACAACAACATCGCCGTTGGTGACGATCCTCATCGAACGCGGAATGCCCTGCATCATCGGCGACGTTCACGACAAGGAAGTGCTGCGTCGCGCCGGCGTGCCGCGCGCACAGGCCGTGCTTGCCTGTACCAACCAGGATTTGGTGAACATCGAGGCCGTTTTC
>JAIOAS010000055.1 GCA_019873725.1 Chloroflexota bacterium
CGCTTACGATGTCGCGCCACGTCTATCCTCTTGAGCCAATTGACAAATCTCCCCACCCGTGTAAAACAACACCGCTGGGATTCACGCACAGGGGGGAACGTTTGCCCCAGGATGCGCAGAAACCGCAGAGATTTTCCGATTCGCTCATTCGTCGATTCTGCATTTTTAAGGAGATGTTATTATGCCTCTCATTATTGAAAAAGTAAACACCAACGACAAGTCGCAGGTGCGCCGCTTTGTGGCGCTTCCGTATCGCTTGTATCGCCAGCATCCGCAGTGGGTTCCCCCGCCGCGCCAGGACATTGCGCTGATGCTCAACCGGCAGAAACATCCGTTTTACGAACACTCCGACGCAGACTTTTTTGTGGCGCTGCGCGACGGGCAGGTGGTGGGACGGGTTGCTGTGATGGAAAACCGCTCATACAATGCCTATCATCAGGTGAAGCAAGCGCAATTCTACCTGTTCGATTGCGAGGATGACCTGGAGATCGCCACGGCGTTGTTTGAGCACGCCTTCGCCTGGGCCAAAGCGCGCGGGCTGGATACCATCGTCGGGCCCAAGGGGTTTGGCCCGCTGGATGGCTACGGACTGCTGGTGGAAGGGTACGAGCATCGTCAGATGATGACGATGATGAATTACAACTACGACTATTACCCGCGTCTGATTGAGGCATTGGGTTTTGAAAAAGAAGTGGATTTCGTCTCCTGCTACTTGAACGCCCAGACGTTCCAGTTGCCGGAGCGTGTCCACCGCATTGTGGCCCGGGTGAAAGAGCGGGCCTCGTTGACCGTGATGCCTTTCAAAAACAAGGCCCATCTCCGTCAGTGGATCAAACCGCTAGGCCACGCGTACAATCAAGCCTTTGTCGCCAACTGGGAATACTACCCGCTCAGTGAGAAGGAAGTGGATTTCGTGGTCAACAACATCATTATGGTGGCGGACGCGCGGCTGATCAAGGTCATCATGCACAAGGATCAGATTGTGGGCTTTCTCTTTGGGTTCCCCGACGTGTCGGCGGCGTTGCAGCGGGCGCAGGGACGGCTGACGCCGTGGGCCATTGCCGATTTGCTGCTGGAGATGCGGCGCACGTCCTGGATCGCGCTGAACGGCGCCGGCATCCTGCCGGAATTTCAAGGGGTGGGTGGGAATGCTTTGCTCTACGCCGAGATGGAGAACACGCTGCGCGCCTATCATTTCGCGCACGCCGACCTCACGCAGGTTGCCGAGACCGCCGTGCAGATGCGTCACGATTTAGAAAATGTCGGTGGAAAGATGTACAAAAACCACCGGGTCTATCGTAAGCGCATCTGACTATGTTCTCGTTTTCATCATACATTGTGCTTGAACGGAGGTACCGCAAGTATCAAACTCAGTAGGTCCAAAAATGCTACAAGTGGATCGTCAGATCCGCGTTCTGGGCTGGATCTGGCGATCCTGCCCAAACAAAATTAGATCTACTGAGACTGTCATTCCCACAATTTTACACCGACCAGCATCGGGAAGCGGCACGTCCCTGCGGCGTTGCTGCCCATGCCCATGCCGGGATCGATCATGCCTTCCCCGATGATGGCGTTCTTGAAGATGGCGGTGATGGATTTTTGGCTGCCTCTACTGTCGATATCGAGTAGCTCGACTGCCGTAAAACCGACGATGTGGTAGTAGGAGGGGTTCGTTGCTCCCCCCGCCATGATCCAGCCCACGGGCGGCGCTTGACCGGGGAAGGTTTTCTCCATCTCTTTGGGCGTATAGACTTTGTCAAAAACGAGCCAGTAGATGACGTCGCCTTTACGATAATTGGCGGCCAATTCAAACAGCGCGGCAGAGCGTCTGCCGGTTAAGCCATAGATATAATCTCCTTCCTGCTCTTCGCGCTTTCCGGCGAACAGAGGATAGGGATACGGGCACGTTTTGCTCAGCCAACCTTTCAAGCCGGTGTTGGCTGGATCGACGGTGCCGTCGGGCTTGTATTTGCAACCACCAGACCCCACACTGCGCGTGAAAGCGCGATTCAACGGCCCCCCACTCCAGTATTCGTTGTTATAGACGTGGCTCAGGTTTAGCCAGCCGTAGAAAGCATCGGGACTGAGCTTTTCCGTCTCGGTGATCCCTTTATCGGCTGGCGGCAGGTAACACTTTTCGGGATTTCCACCGTGGCAGAAGAGGCCGTCCGCGAAGACGGTGAACTTTTCGTTCATCTGGAATGTGGTGACGACGGCTTCCGGCACAGCGATGGGCAGGATGCCGCTGTTGGCCTGCACGACCGGGCCAATCATAGCCAGCGCCTCGGCCGTGACCACCAGATGGGAACGTCCAAAAATACGCATAAAGGTGGCGGTGTCGCTGTAGGTCAGCGAAGTCTTGATCCCCGTCGCGCTGTAAGGGATGCCGGCAGCCCATCCCACGTGTCCCACCGGCTGGAAGTCGGCGTCGACGTACCAGGCTTCGATGTTGCCATCCGGCGAGAAATGATCGACGCCGTTTAAGCGCGCTATGTTGACGATGGCGGCCGCGATACGGTTGTCGTTGGTGGTATCGGCGCTGGCGCACGTGGATATGAACTCGGCCAGTTCTCTGGCGCCGGCCAGCGCCGCAGCGTCGGCGGCGTTTTGCGTTTGGCGACGTTGGGCGTAAAGACGCCCACCATCAATCGCCAGGCCGGCAAAGGCTGCCAACGCCAGCAGCCCAAACGCCAGCACGATCAGCGCCTGTCCGCGTTCCTTTTCCCTTCGTCTCGCCGTCAACATCGGTTGAACTCCCTTCCGGGAGGCTGTTTTGGCCTCCCGGAAGGACCTTCATTTGCCTTGGCTTTACTTCCAGAGTTGGACACCCGTGATGGCAAACGGGTTGCATGCGCCACCACCTGGGCCACCACCACTGCCACTGAAGCCCTGTCCCGGCGTGATCTGGCTGTCGCCGACGACCGCGCTTTGGAATTGGCCCGACAGTGTGTGTTTCGGCGAGTCTCCGTCGAGCAGTACGGCAGCGAAGCCGACGATGTGGTAGAGGAAGGCATGTCCACCACCACCCGCGCGTGGCCAGTTCGAACCGCTGAGGCTGCCATCCGGAATCGGGTTCTCCGGCGCCGGGAAATTGTCGGCCATATAATCACTCATATAGATGTAGTCAAAGATGGGCACGTAGGAAATCGTTCCGCCATAGGTGGCCTTCACGTCCATCAACGAGGACTCGCGCGAGCCGGGATCGCCGTGGATAAAGTCCCCGTCGACGTAGCCGGGTGTTCCGGCGATGATGGGGAAGGGGTAGGGACAATCAGCCTGACCATCCTTGGGGTTTTTGTCGTCGCCGGCCCAACCTTGCAGCCCATCGTCGACAGACTTGCTAGGATCGCTGCCGCAGGGTCTGTTCGGCACATTTTGCTCGAAGGAGCGGTTGAGCGAATCATTGGCGGTGCGGTGTGCGGTGTTGTAGATGTAGTTCAGGTTCAGCCACCCACGGTGCGCGTTCGCGTTGGCCGGATCGTCGCCGATACATTCGACGCCATTGGGATCGCGGCAGAAGACCCCACCACCCCACCTGTTGTTCTTCTCCATGATGTAGAAGGTCTCACCCGGCTCCAGGTCCTGAATGACCTGCAGGGGAACGCCAATCGGGATGATGCCACCCTTGAATTGCCGGATCGGACCGGTCATCGCCAACGCATTTCCGGGCGCAACGATGTGCTGTTGACCCACGATTTTCAGGAAGGTGGTAGTGTCGGTCGTGACCAGAGTGGCTTCGATGCCGGTCGCGGTATCGGGAACGCCGACTCCCCATCCTACAGGGCCCAGCCGCGCTTCAGAGGCGTTGACATACCATGCTTGGAGTTCGGCATTCTCGGCCAGAGGATCGATGCCGTTGTCGCGGGCGAATTTTACCATCTCGGTCGCAATGGCGTTATCGGCATTGTAGCGGTCCACCGGTGTGCATTGATTGAGGAATGTTGCCAACAGTCTGGTGCCGGCCATCGCCACGGCATCGGCGGTGTTTTGGGCTTGCCGCCGGGCGCTGTACGTTCGTCCGCCGTCGATGGCCAGACCGGCGATCGCTGCCAATGCGATGAGCGCAAAGGCCAATATCACTAAAGCTTGTCCACGTTCTTTTTTCATTTCAAACCTCCTCATATTCAATTGATTCAAACGACGATATACTTGATTAACACTTGCTTTCAACTTAGCCTGTTCCTCATTCCTGTAAATGTCTGCCTGCCGAGATTATTGAAGTGAAAGGATAGCGTGTGTTGCGGTGCCATGCAGGATCAATTCCCCGTCGGGTAACATACTCTGGACAAAAGGCGTATAGAGATCGAAATTGAAATCGACGGTGACGGTGATCGGCTGGCCCACCGCGAGCGTTGGCGGCCGGATTATGCTGACGTCCTCTATCTGGATGGTGACGAGATTGGTCGAAGCCTCCGCCGCGCGGCGCTGAATCCCGACAGTATCGTTGGGCCTGATGGCGGCGTAACTTGCTCCCTCGTCAGCAGCATCCCGCAACGCCACCATCGTGTAAAAGGCGCGTCCGAAATCCAGCAGGCCAAGCAGGATCATTAAGATGATCGGCAGTACCAGGGCGAATTCGACCAGGCTTTGTCCGCGCCCAGCATGGTTGCTCTTTCTATGTGTTTTTCGCCTCATCTTGTACCTCCCTCACACTAAAAACTATCGCTGTCCATCAAGACTCAAAAATGCTCTCGTCAGATCCCCGTTCTGGTCTCTGGCGATCCAGACTAGGCAAAATTGGATTTACTGAGACGCATTGCCTCGTGTGATCTATTGTGAAAAGGGCAGCACTGCGCCGGAATTGGCGTCGATCAGCACTTCGAGATAGTCCTGCCCGTCATACGCTGCGACGCTCCAGACAACACCCCCGCGTTCGTAAGGCCGCAAGCGGAAATCCACCATCGCCTCTGGATGGGCCTGCAGGAATTGTTCCCCGCCGGCCGCGCGGAATGAAAGCCAGGCCACGTCGACTCCATAAGGTGGCAACGCGGGGATGGATTTGGGTGTGTAGCTGATCTCCAGCGGCGGTATCCAGTAGAGTTGCTCACGTCCCACCACCACCCCGGCCAACTCGCGTGTTGTCGGCGAATAGTAAAGGAACGACCATGTGACCGGCGGCGTTTCCGTTTCGCGCCCCGCAGCGCCTGGTCGCCAGGGCGCTTCAGCGCGGAGCAGAACAACGTCCTCGGCCCAGGCCCGCGCGCGCGTTTCGGCCTTTTGCGCGGACTCCTCCAACGTCATCTGCGAATCTTTGGCTTGCCAGAGATTCGTGTGGCCGGTCGGCGCCGCGTTGGTCGGCGCGTTGACGATATACAAGATGTTGAGCAGGAAGAAGGCCAACGCCAGCAGCAGCGCCATGATCAGCACCCCCTGCCCCACCTGCATCAACCGGTTCTTGTTATCCATAAGCGCTCATTTCTTTCGCAGGATCAGCGGCAAGAACACGCGCGTCACGTTGGACGTTCCGGTGCGATAGTAAAGGCCCTTGGGAATGATAACAGTGTCGACCAGGCCAAATTCTGTCCATGCGATGTGCACCTGGTTTTGCGCATCGATTCTGGCCACGGGAAAGAACGAGTACCGCGTTGGGGTTTCCGAGACGTTGATCAATCCCGACCAGGTCATCCCTTCGTTTGGCGAGCAGTTCATCACGATTTCTTCCTTGTCACCGGTATAGAAACCGTGCCAGGCCACGCATAACCGATTGCCCCTCCCGGCGATCGTTGCTGCTGTTCTGGTGGGTTTTTGGTTGTTCACCTTGATCGCTGCATCGCTAATTCTGACGGCTGCCGGCCCACCGACCTGGCGATAGTTAATGTACTGTTCATCAGGTTTGGTCACCCCCTCCTTGCCTACAATCAATTCCGTCCAGACGATGTGCACTTTTCCGGTGGGTCCCACCGCGACGTTGGGACGGATCGTATACTTTTGCGCCGGCGGTGACACTTGTTGGGGCGTCGCCCAGTTCATGTGCCCCGATTGCCAGGTTCCGGAAATATACCAAGTGGTCAGAGTAAACGAAGTCGTTGGATTTATAGGATCTTGCGTTGTTACACGCTGCTCTTGTTGCCACACAACATGCAATTGCGTCCCATCACTATTCGCTGCTAACCGCGGTTCCCATATACTGGTAGTCATATTGGGAACTGGCGTTTCGATCACCTGGGCGTGGGTGATGATGACCGTGGGAGCAGCCCATGCCGTCTCGGTCAAGTAACGATGCGTATAATACAGGTCCCATGGGAACTTGGTGATGACTGTGCGACTGGTATTGGTGGTTGCAGCGAAAATCATATGCATTCCCGTGGGAGCCACGACCAGACCGATTTCGATGTTGCCAAATACCGGCGTGATGATGGTTTGTGCAGCCAGACCTTCATCCTTTTGCATCAGCGCGCGGGGGGTCGTGCGAACATCACGCTTCTCCCCTTGCGCCCAGGCAGCGATCCTTTGCGTTCCGGAATAAGCCACGACCGGATTCCAGGTCTCCAGATTCCCGCTTGATGCCACTGTCGTCACCGTCCAGCCACTCCCCAGGGTTTGCGCCATAAAAACGCCGTGGGGCGCTTCGGCGTGGGACCAGATAACGGCGACGCGGTTATCCGGTCCCAGCGTCAGATAGCTTTCATCCAGCACGTTGTCGTCCGGTGACACCTTCACTGCCGGTTGTGCACCAACCCAGGGATCGCCGTTGCCAGCGGCGGCGCTGATGGAGGCCACCAGTGCCCCGGCCAGTAAGAAGGCGATCAGAAGTCCTACGACCCGTTTGTTCATGCTTACGGTACCACTACCAAATCGATATTAACGCTGTCTGTGGTTTGCCCGGCTATCACGACGACTTCGGAAACCTGTCCGTAATAGAGATTGGGAACCAGGAACACTGTTCCGGTGACGGAGTATGTCCCTGCGGGCACGTTCGTGATGACGAAGTTGCCATTGACATCCGAGCGCCCCGACCCGACGATGCGTCCATCCCCATCGTAGACGTAGACGGTCACGTTGCTCTGTGGCAAAGTATTCAGGTAGGTCACCCCCTGAATGTTGCCGGGCGGCCGCGGCGTGCCATACGGCGTCGGCGTGGGGGTCGGCGCGGGGTTGCTCACGGTGATCGTGACCGGCAGCATTGCACTGATGTTGTTGTTCTCGTTCGTCTCCAGGACCTGACTCCACGTATCGACCATCGCCTGCAAGGTGTGGTTGCCCACTTCCTTGAATCCATTGGGAACATACATCGTGAAGCTGACGGTGGACCCCGCGGCAATCGCGTTGATCGCCACGTAGTCGACGCTGCCTTGTGTGGTCAGCACCCCGGTGGGGTCGGCGTAGAGGTCTACCCAGAACAGCGAGGAAACGTCGGTGGTGCCAACATTGCGCACGCCCACGGTGACATAGAGTTTCTCGTATGTACCCAACGGCAACTGGTTCTGCAAGATGATCCCCGAGATTTGCAGGTCTGGGAGGATGGAGGGCGTAGGCGTGGGGGTAGGAGTCGTGCCGGGACAGGGACGTACAAACGTCGTCGTTGCCGGGTCACCAACGGCCGAACCATTGGCCTTGCGCGCGATGCCGGTGATGATGTGTGGTGGGCCTTCGGTGACGAAAATATCGAAAGTGCAGGTGAATCTACCCCCACTCAGCGGCGCGACACACACGGGATTGGTCAGATCACTATCCCAGTAAATGTACATATTCTTGGCCGATGAAGACCAGTTCGCACCCGTGACCGTGAGGTGTGGAATAGGATCGTTGCTGCAGGCAGGGCTGACAGAGATGTACGGGACACTCGGCGTAGCGACCGGCGTGGGCGTGGGCGTGGGTACCTGCACGATGGCGAGGTCCTGCATGCCGTAGCCCTGCACGATCACGGTATGCCCGCCCACCAGCAGGGGCCAAACCGTGAAGCAGAAGTTGCCGCCGGCATCCACTGAACCGCTGAGCTGGTACCCTGTCTGCACGATGCGCAAAGTGAGCACCTGGTTCGGCTCCGCCGTCCCGCACACCTGATTGGTGTTTTCCCACAAGGGTTTGCGGATGATGATGGGAGCCAGGGGGCGCGGCGTGGCTGTGGCTGTCGGTGTCACCGGCGTGGGGGTGACCGTGTTCCCCTCTTCATCGGTCGGCACGACGGACGGCTCTTCTGATGGTGTGGGTGTGAACGTGTTCCCATATTCATCGGTTGGCACAGGCGGCGGCCCACCGCCGGGCGGCGGTTGAGGCGGCTGGATTACCTCTTTCAGGCTTTGAATCGTGCGGGTGTTGCGCACATTCACCATAAAGTTGTCGGGGATAAAAGGTTCGAAGATGGGGGTGAGCGCAAATATCCGGTATTGTACCTGGACGATGACGCGATCCCCTACCTTGACATTCGCCGGGTCCGTATACGGATAACCATCCGGCCCGGTATCGTAGCTGACGATCACCGAAAGGTTTTCCGGCAACGTCATCACCAGCGTGCTATTAACCCGCTCGATGATCCCGTTAATATCGGCAGGATTGACCATACCATACCGCGATCCTTCGCGCGCACCATTGGAAACCGTGGCGTAGATCAGAAAGATGCGCCCGAATTCTATCGTGCCCAGGACCACCAGGAGCAAGACGGGAAGTATGAGCGCGAACTCGACCAGCCCTTGTCCTTTTTGCTTTTTACGTTTCATCATTGCAACCCCCTTATCTATCCACGTTAAGCCCTATTGAAATGAGGTTATGCGCTTTGAAAGTATACTGCTCTATTATGGCGCTGGCGTCGGCGAGGCCGTCGGCGTCAGCAACGGTATAAGCGGGACCACGGGTTCAATCAACAAGCGTGAATCTGGCGTCGATGTCACCAACTGCTTCAGTTCATCCGTGATGACGACGCCGCTCAGTGGCCCACCGCTCGGCAGCGGCATCTTTTCCGGTGTGCCGGCCTGGTATGCCTCACGGAACGTCTCCGGATTTTCCAGGGCCACCATCGCAATGATTTGCGTTTTGAGCAGCAACGTCTGCATATTTCCTAAAGCGCCGAGGTTCTTCGCTGTAGCCTGCATTTTCAGCATCTCAAGTTGCTGACTCTGCTGGCGCGCGTCATGGATAATGTAGCTGAGCATGTTGGGCATCAGGGGCTCCGGCGCCCAGGCGGCTTCCATCAGCGCCGTGCGCAGCATATAATCCGCGCGGTAGAACACATCAATGGGGATTTCCTGTTGCTTCTCCACCAGCGCGCGGACTTCTTCTACCCGCTCCTGGGTCAGCGACATAGCCAACACCACTTTCACCTCAGCTTCGTTCATCGAGGAAAAGAGTTGATCCTCTGAGGAGAGCTTGAGGATATACAGTGGATTTCCCGGCAGGGTTGTGCGCGCCGCCGCAACCAGCGGTCCGCGCAGCGGAATGAGGATCAGCGTCAATACGGCGAGGACGGCGGCCAGCCGCAAGAAAGGGTTGGGCTGCCGCCGGGCCGCTCCGTTGCGTCCGGCAAATGTGGGTCGCCTGGCGGTCACGCCGCGCTTGCTCGCAATGGCTATCTGTGCAGCGCGTTGGACGGCAGCAAACGCCAGGACCTCCGCGCGACCATCCCGCAGGTTGGTGGGGGGGTGCGGGACGTCGGCGTAATGGGCGATGAGCTGCTGCGCCGTCTCCAGCAACGGCTGCAGCGTCTCCGCTTTTTCCGGATAGCGGCGCAGGGTTGTGGCGACATCCCCACTTTTTTGGAGGTGTTCCAGACTTTCGGTTAACAGAGATTCTGTCACGTGAGTCTCCATCTGATTACCCCTTATACTTTCCCTGGATCTAACATTCTTCGTAGTGTTGCAAGCGCACGATGCTGTAGGGCTTCGATTGCGCCGTTTGTTTTGTTCATTATGGCTGCGATCTCTTGTGTCTTCATCTGCTCGCCAAAACGCAGGACGAGCACTTGTTGCTGGTCGGGTGTGAGCCGGCTGAGCGCTGCTTCTAACCCGCCGGCGATCTCTCTGGCGTCCCGTGTGGCGTCTATATCTGCCGACGGGTCTGCGATGACGTTCTCTATTCCCGTCGCTTCCGGCTGATCTTCCAGCGGCACCTGGTGCATCTGCTCTTGTTGCCGCGTCTGTTGGCGATAGTAATCGATCACCTGATTGTGGGCGATCCGGTAGAGCCAGGCCTGGAACGAGGTGTGCCAGAACTGTTCGGATTGCAGCGCCTGCAGCACTCTCACAAACACTTCGCTTGTTAAATCTTCGGCTACCTGTGCGTCATGAACGCGCCGGTATAAATAGCTGTAAATACGTGGAGCGTAATGATCATAGAGTTCGGCGATGGCCTGCTCTTCATAAGCCTGCGCACGTTTGAGCAGGACGGTTTCACGGGTTCTCATTATCGCTCTCCTACTATTTATGACGAAAAACTAACCAAAACCATACGGGTTGATTTTCGATTTTGCGGATTTGGGGGACCCTTTTGCCCAAAATCCGCTTCTATTATGGTCGGTGATTCCCCATATCTCACCGCAGAGCACGCTGAGACCGCAGAGAGATATGAAAAGGCTTTCTCTGCGTGCTTTGCGACCTCTGCGGTGAATGAATCGCGCGCATTGTGCACCATGTGGGTCATCACCAGAGGGTGCCTCTTGTCTAAATTGTAAACTATGCTATAATCTCGGCTGTAACGGGCGGTTAGCTCAGTTGGTTAGAGCGCTGCGTTGACATCGCAGAGGTCACAAGTTCGAGTCTTGTATCGCCCACACCGCAGGCCGGTTTGCCCGGCCTGCTTTTTTATTGTACAACCGATTGCGCCTTGACAAAATCCCACAACCGGACACAATGCCCCAGAAAACGCTTCTTTGTAAGTAGTCGCATAGTCGTTAGTCTTGTAGTTGTATAGTCGTTAGTCTTGTAGTCGCATAGTCGAGATGTTATTTTCGGGCTGTATGGAGTGTGTTAGGATTGGCGTTTCCTCCGGCAATGGACTCGGAGTTCAGCGAGAAAAGTGAAAATATGCCAGGAGGAATTGATCAAAGAGGTTGTGTATGGTTCACATTCAAGAGTTGATTCGTCGTCTAAGTTATATCGCATTGTTGGGCATGTTCCTGCTTACCGGCTGTGCCACACCCACTATCGGGCCGACGCCCACGCCCACCCGCACGCCTGTTCCGCCTACGCCCACACTGACGCCCACGCCTGTCCCGCCCTCGCCCACGCCGACGCCTGCTTTCCCGGTGACGGTCGGCTGCGCGCCCGGCGTCCCTGAAGGCGTTTGCGGCCGGCTGCGCGCCGCTGTCGCCGAGGCGTCCGCCTATTTCGTCTGGACCGACGATGTGCTGCGCGCCGATACGCTGGTGGATGTCGCCCCCCTGGCTAACGCCGTCCCCCTGGGGAGGTGGACGTATGCCGTCGTTGCGCCCTTCTTCACCGTGGACGACAATGTGACCATCGCCGACGTGCGCGCGACGTGGAGCGGAACGCCCGCCGGGCCTTTCACGGAGCGGCCTCTGCTTGTCACCGACGACACCCGCGACGCCCTCAGTACGCTGTGGGGCGCTTCCGCCGAAGGCGCTGTGCAGGTCATTGCCGCTTCAGAGTTGCTGACTACGGCGGAGCAACTGAACGCCTGGGCCATCGTTCCGTTCGACGCACTCGAACCCCGCTGGAAGGTGCTGCGTGTGGATGGCCTTTCACTGTTGGATAAAGCCGCGGATATGGCGGTTTATCCGCTCACCCTGCCCTTCTACTGGGGCAGCGCCGCCCGCCCCGAAACGCTGGGCTTGCTGCCGCGCACGCCCGAAACGTTCACCAATCGCAACCCGGAGGCCATGACCATCGTATTGATGACAGGTGTGACGGCAATGGCACGCGGCACAGGCCGGTTGATGGATACGAAAGGGGTAACCTACCCGGCGCAGGACGTGCTGCCCTGGTTTACCGCCGCCGATATCGTGCACATTAGCAATGAGGTTTCTTTTAAGCCGGATTGTGTGACGGAGGGCAGCGGCACGATGTCGTTTTGCTCGCACGACAGTTACATCGGGCTGCTGGAAGCCATCCATACCAGCGTCATCGAGTTGACCGGCAATCATCTGGTGGACAAAGGCATCGCACCCTTGCAGCACACCCTGGAGATGTACAAAGAACGCGGCTGGCAGTGGTTCGGCGGCGGCGAAAACTACACCGACGCGCGTCAACCGGCCTTGTTCGAACATGGCCCGAACAAGATCGCCTTTATCGGCTGCAACAGCGTCGATAACCCTTACGACTGGGCGACCGACGAACTGCCCGGTGTGTTCTCGTGCCGCCAGCTCGAACGCAAGGCGCTCGATCCCGACGATCTGGCTTACCTGGCAACGACCATCGCGGATTTGCGCGCCCAGGGTTACAATGTGATCTTTACCGTGCAGGAATATGAAACGGAGAGTTACACGCCGTTTATCGGACAGGTGGAAGATTTCCGTACCTTTGCCGATCTCGGTCCGGTTTACGTGCAGGGCAGCCAGGCCCATCAGCCGCAGACGATGGAATTCTACGGCAACACCTTCATCCATTATGGGCTGGGCAATTTCTTCTTCGATCAGATGTGGAATGAGGGGCGGCAGGGATTCGTGAACCGGTTGGTGTTCTACGACAACCGGTTGTTAAGCATCGAATTGCTGCCGACGTGGCTTGAGGAGTACGGCCGCCCGCGCCCGATGACGGACGATGATCCCAATCCGGCCGCCAACCGGCGCCAATTTTTGCAGATGATGTTCGATCTGCGCTTAAAGTAAGGGCTGGTAACCGGGGATTGGTAATCGGGGACCAGACACCGACTGTCTCCTGTTCACCAATGGACCTGTTCCTGAATAAGCCCCGGCCCGGTTTTGGACGCAGATTCGCGCAGATTTCCGCCGATTTCTTAATTGGAGGTACCGATATGGTTTTGAATACGATTAGCAATGTGTTGGACGCGCTCTTTGGCCTGTTGGGCCTGCTTCTGATTGTGCGCATTGTGTTGCACCTGTTCCGCGTCTCGCCGCAGAACCCGGTGTTGCGCTTTCTCACGCTCGTCACCGACCCGGTGATCAATCTGGCCTACAAAATCCTGGGCATCCCCGACCACCGTCGTTACGATCTTTCCACGTTTGCGTCGCTGGCACTGGCGTTGATTGTCGTCTGGTTGGGGCGCACGTTGATTGTGTGGGTGCTGGAATTGGCGCGCAACGTGCCGGTATGGTTCCGCAATCCTTTTGGCAACCTCGGCGTGATGCTGATCTTCGTCCTGCGGCTCGCCTTTGAATTGTACAGCCTGGCGCTGCTCGCGCGGGTTCTCTTCGAGTGGATCCGCGTTCCCTATTCCAGCCGTGTGATGCGCTTTTTGTGGGATATCACCGAACCGCTGCTTGCTCCGATTCGCCGTGTGGTGCCGGTGTTTGGTGGGTTGGATTTTTCCCCCCTGATTGCCTTCTTCTTGCTGAACTTCGCGCAGCGGTTGGTGTTTATGATGCTGGGGTGGATCTTTTAAGACTTGACGCTCGTTTGACTTTTGCGAGCTAATGAAATACCATTGAAGCGAAGAGGTGACAACTGGTAGGATAAATAGGGATGCTAGAATTCGAGATCCTTGGCGGAATTGACGATATTGAGATCATTGCGGCAGGCCAGGGTGTTTACATGCGGCGCTATTTAGAGCGCACTTACGGCAAAGGGCGCTGGCGAAAGATGAAGGGGATAGCAACGGTACAACTTGCAGACGGGACAGTCTGCAAGGCTGAGATTCATTGGTTCGAAGCGCATGGCATAGGTCGTAAGGATTTCAAAATCAAGAGGATGATTCGATGAGTAGATTTGTGCTTTGTATTGATAACAAAAGCAACCCGGTTAGCCTGATCCTGGGCAAAGTCTATCGCACGCTGCCTGATGCAGATGCGGAGTTGCATAATATGCTTCGTGTCATTGATGAAGACAGGTCAGAGCCTGACGGTTATCTTTACCCCGCATCCATATTTGTCCCTATTGATTTGCCTGAAATTGCGGAACGTGTGCTGATGGCAGCAAGCAGAGAATGGCGTGTACCATCTCCTAGTTTTGGGTAGTGCATTTGTACCTTCCAGGAGGTTGCACGGGTATTATGTTGCATTTTTCCCAATCAATGACCATGGCCCACTCCATGTGATCTTCACCCGCGCTAGCCGCCCGTGCCAGTCCCCTTCCGCCGGGAAGAAGACCAGCCGATCGGTGCGGGTGCGCCCGACCCAACGATCGTTTTTTGCGTTGCGCCCTTCGACCAGCACGTCAACGGTCTGGCCGAGATAGCGGGCGTTCAGTTCCTCTAGCACAGCCGCTTGCAGGTCATCCAGCGCCTTGCGGCGACGCTCTTTCTCGGCGCGGGGCAAGTCGTCGTTCATCGTGCGGGTGGCGACGGTCAGCGGGCGCGCCGAATAACGCGCGATATGGGCCTTGTCCAGCTTCAATTCCGCCAGCAAATCGTAGGTGTGCTGGAACTGCGTCTCGGTCTCGCCGGGAAACCCCACAATGATGTCGGTGGCGATGGAGACGCCGGGGATCATTTCCCGCAGGCGCGCCACCAGCCGCCGGTAGTCGTCCACCGTGTAACCCCGCCGCATACGCGCCAGCACTTCGTCGTCGCCGGATTGGATGGGGACTTCGATGTGTTCGCAGACTTTGGGCAGTTCGGCCACGGCCCGCAGCAGATCGTCCTTCATCCAGTTGGGATGGCTGGTGAGGAAGCGCAGCCGTTCCAGCCCCTCGATCTCATGCACCTGCCGCAACAGGGTGACGAGTGGGGTTTCCACCGCCCCCGCAAATTCAGGCAGGTCATAGCCGTAGCGATCCACAATCTGGCCGAGCAACGTGATTTCCTTGACGCCCTGCGCCACCATCTGCCGCGCTTCGGCCAGAATCGCCTCCGGCGGGCGGCTGCGTTCCGCGCCGCGCCGGTAAGGGATGACACAGTACGTGCAGGCGTGCGAACAGCCGAGTACGATGGGCAAGTGCGCGCTGACGATGTGTTCCTGCTCCGACGGGGGGAGGATCGTGTCGGCGCGACCGAGTGCCAGTCGCCGGGCTTCCGCGTCGGCGATGAGCGTTTGCGCTTCATCCAGGTGTCCGCGCTCGGCGAGCAGTGCCCACAGTTCGGTGGGATCGGAAGGCGGCAAGAAGACGTCCACCCAGGGAAAGCGCTTTTCCAGGGCCGTCGTTGCTTTCACGCCGACCATGCAGCCCATCAGCGCGAGAATCCGCTCCGGGTAGCGTTCTTTGACGCGCCGTAGTTGGTTCAAGCGGCCCACGGCTTTGTCTTCCGGCTGTTGGCGCACCACACACGTGTTGAGAATGATCACGTCGGCGTCTTCTGCGCGCTCGGCGGGGGCATACCCCAGTCGTTCCAGCCCGGCAGCGACGCGCTGCGAGTCGGCGGTGTTCATCTGGCAACCGATCGTCCAAATGTGATACTGCATAGTAGTGGCCTTTCTATTCCTTGTCGCGATGTCAAAAAGGCGGCGGATGTCATCATCCGCCGCCGACAACTATACCACAATTCGCGCGAAATTAGCGGCGCTCCCACTCTTTCGTCGCGGCGCGGATCAGCGCCTGGATGTCGGCGTCGGGGATTTCGGCCACGTTGGGGTAGACGATGCCATCGATGGCAAAGTGTACGCCGCCGCTCGGTGCGTTTTGCAGCTTGATGGAGCGATGAGCCAGCGAAGGGATGCGCGCCTGCATCTGCGCTACGATTTCGCCGATCTCGCGCGCCAGGTCGATGGCCGGCATGATCGTCGGCACGGCGTCGGAACGCTTGAGCACCGGCTCACCTTTGAGGAAGACGCGCAGCTTGTCCGAGGAAGGTGGTGCAGTCGGGGATGCCGCTACCGGCGCGGGCGGAGTCACCGGTTTTTCTACCGAGGGGCCGCGGCTCTCTGGCATAGGCGGCACGGACGCCGGCGGGGTGGGCGTGATACCTGCCCGCGCCGCAGGCTCGGGCCCCGGTTGTGGCGGCGTAGGCGGTTTCCTGCCCGCCTGCTCTTTCTGGACGTAGCTGCGGGCAAAGGCCACGACTTCCTTCAATCCGGCGACCACATCCTGGCGCACGGCTTCATCGGGGACCGCTTCCAGGTTTGGGTAATGCTTGCCGTTGACCGTGATCTCCCACGCGCCATCGGACGCCCGGGCGACCGCCAGCAGAGGCGCCTCGCGCGGCACTGCACTGAATAGCGGCTCGTTGTCCTGCGTTGCTTTGTCTGGCGTGAGTTGCTTCTTGTAACGCATCTTGAAAATGACCCACGCGATCCAGAACGTGATCCCAATGATGCCGATGAGCAGCAAAATGAGCATGGGCAGGAGGAAATCCATAAGTTCCGGCATTTTCTACCTCCTTGAAAGTGTCAACGAATTCAACGGACGAAACGGACTGGAAAATCCGTCAGCCTTCGTTCAATCCGTTGACAGATTTTTTACCACGAAATCCCCCGCAGAGACTCCCGGCGGAAATCAATTCACATTTTTTCGTATTCACCGACGAGATGGACGCGCCAGGTTGCCGGGAGCAACATCTCCAGGCAGATCGCCAAAGCAAAGACGGCATCCGCCAGCACAAAGTAGGAGGGATCATCCACCCACTCCAGTTGGACGAGACGCAAGCCGGTCTGCAGCGCCAAGCGTTCCAGCGTCTCGAATGTATTGGCCCGATAGTGGACCGGGAACGTATCTGCCGCCGCGCGCCCGTAGATGGCGTTCACCAGTGGCGCTTGCACGGTTCTGAGCCGCGCCAGCCATGCGCTCGCCCGCGGGATAGGATGATCACGGTTGGGCGTTAGAAAGAAGAACCGCCCACCCGGCCGCAGCACACGTGCGATCTCTCGCCAGGTGACCAGGGGTTGGGGCAGATGTTCCAGCACCCACGACGCCACCACCATATCGAACACGGCATCGGCAAAGGGCAGCCGCTCGGAAAGCACCTGACTGCGTGGCAAATCCACGGTGCGATGTTCTTCTAGCGAGCGCCAATCGGGATCGCAACCACACCATCGCCCGGTCACGCCGAGCCGCTCGACGACGCCCCCGCGCCCGCATCCCAGGTCCAGCACGCGGCTGTCGGGCGTGAGTCGCGCTGCGATCCGGCGCTGGAAGCGCGCCGTCGCGTGTTCCCAGC
Organism: Chloroflexota bacterium; assembly: GCA_019873725.1. Lineage (GTDB taxonomy): Bacteria > Chloroflexota > Anaerolineae > B4-G1 > SLSP01 > DSWT01. The sequence goes on from JAIOAS010000055.1 coordinate 17,098, forward strand.
CTGGCTTCAGGGCTGCGTAACGGCGGCGGTAATGCTCCAGGTCGGTGGACCGGCCTCCCCGATCTTCAGCAACCATGGTTTTATTTTATGCCTGTTGGAGAAAAGTTCAATTTTCTCGTTCCAGTCGTGCCAACAGCGGCGGCAGGAGCACGTCCCAATCGTAGGCGTGGGCGTAGGCGCGGGCGCGCGCTTCCCACTGCACGCGTGCGGCGGCATCCCGCGCCAGGCGAATGCACGCCTCGGCGAAGGCTGCCGGATCGTCGGCCAGCAGCATTGCCTCTTCCGGGCGGAGGAACCCTTCCGCGCCGAGCGTGGTGGAAACGATGGCTTTGCCCATCGAGGTGGCTTCCAGCAGCTTGAGGCGCGTGCCGCCGCCGACCAGCAGCGGGACGATGTAGACGGTCGCCGCGTTGATGTAGGGCCGTGTGTCGGGCACGGGGCCGGTGATGATGAAGCCGGGCAGTTCGCGCAGCGCATCAAGACGACGATGCGGCTGGCGGCCCACAAAGTAGACATGGGCATCGGGCAGGGCGGCGTGAATGTGGGGCCACACCTCTGTGGCGAACCACAGTGCGCCATCGACGTTGGGGCGGAAGTCCATGGTGCCGGTGAAGACGAAGGCCGGTTGGTGCAGGTCGGCCTTGTCGGTGAAGCCGGCATATTCGGCCACCGTGATGCCGTTGGGAATCACAAGTGGGTCGAGCGTGGGGACGACGCGCCGCAGCGCCTGCGCGTCCGCCTCAGACACGGCGATCACCAGATCGGCGCGGCGGCAGACGGCGGCTTCGTAGCGGCGCAGCCGTCGCCATTGGATGGCGGAATAGAGCGCGGCCGGCCAGCGCCGCGGGCGGCGCAGGTCGGCAGAACCGGCGCGTTTTTGCAGGAGGTATTCGCAGTTGTGATCGTCGAAGGCGATGGAGGGTAGACGGTAGACGGTAGACGGTAGACGGGGGAGGAGGTCAAGGTAGGGAGCCATTTCGAGGCCTTCGATTTGAATCCAGTCGAAGGGGCAGGTGTCCAGCCAGGTTTGCATCTGTTGGCGGAAGGCGGGGCTTGCCAGGCGTAGGGTGAGATCGGGGCGGCGGGTGGTGAGCAGGTCGCGCAGGCGGTCGCGGGTGGTGCGGGTAGGCTGCGGGATGATGGCGACGCGTTCGACGATGTCCGTCAATGGCACTGGCGGTTCGAGCGCCTGGTCGGGGGCGGCGAAAGTGAGCAGCGACACGCGATGCTGGGCCGCCAGTCCGCGCAGAATGCCCCAGTTGCGCAGAGCCGTCCCCTGGCGCGGCGGGTAGGGGACCTGGGGGGTGAGCAACAGGATGTGGGCCATGGTTGCGGTTAGCGCAGACGCATCCGGTAAATAATTGCGCCGAGAAGGAGCGGCAGGTGGATCAGTGAGAAGAACACGTCCCACATGCCCCAGGCGCTGCCACTCATAAACACAATGACGCCACCAAAGGCATATATCAGCAGCATCGGTAGGCTGCCGATTGTGACGGCGACGACCACGACCTTCCACAGATGGCGGTTTTGACGGCGACCGGTCAGGCGCGAAACAGCTTCAACGATGATCGTCCCTGCCAACGGCGATACAAAGAAGATATACCAGCCCGCATAAGGCAGGGACGGGATCAGGCTCGCTACAGCGCCGAGCACAAGCGCGACCACAGCAGCGATGATAAAATCGTAACTGTGGGCCGTGTCGAAACGTTTGATGTGGTTTTTGCGACACTCGGGGCAGATATAGCCGGTGGGCGTGCGCCGCGCGCATTTGCTGCAGATCGGCGCGCCGCACTGATAACAGCGCAGCGCCGTCTCCATTTTGGGATGCCATTTGCAATACACAATCTCATCAGAGATTTCTTGAATCATAAGTTCATCCTTCGTCATAGGCCATTCCCTACTCTTCATTCCGCGGGGTCAGCCGGGAGACCAGCGTACAATAGAAGTCGCAGCGGTTGCGCAGGCGTAGAAAGCGCGCCTGGAGCGGGCTACGTTCGACACGCACCACGTCGCCGTGGTGCAATTCGCCCTCCATACGTCCATCCACGGTGAGCATACCGGGGATTTCGGTGTTGACTTTCACCTCAACCACGGCATCGGCATCGAGCACGAGTGGGCGTTCCAGGCTGAGGTGGGGAGCCGCCGGGACGAGTAGGAAACTATTGTGCCAGGGCGGCAGGATAGGGCCACCGGCAGCGTAAGCATACGCCGTCGAACCGGTGGCCGTCGCCAAAATCAGCCCGTCGGCTACGTAGCGGGTAACGAAGGCGCCGTCAATCCTCGTTTCCAGGCGCATTGTGCGTGCCAGGGCGCCGCGACTGATGACGGCGTCGTTGAGCGCATCTTCCTGGGCGATGGGGGCGGCGTCGCGCCGCAAAGTAACGCGCAACATAGCACGGTTCTCAACCCAGCCTTCGCCGGCCAGGATGCGCGTGAGGACGTCTTGCCACGTCGCCGGGGATGCCTCGGTGAGAAAGCCTACCCGCCCCAGATTGATGCCTAGGACCGGCACACCGGCCGGCGCGGCGCGCTGCATCGTGCGCAGAATCGTTCCATCACCGCCCAACGTCACAAACAAATCGGCCGGTGCCTGAATGGGGACGCTTTCTTGCCCGGCGCACAGCCAGGCGTCAACCTGCCGCGCCGTCAACCAGGCGAGAATATCTTCGCCCAAAATGCGCGCGGCTTCGACATGCGGGTTGTAAATTAAGCCGATGGTATACAATCTACTTCGTTTTTAGCTGTTGTGGTATTTCAGACAATGGCACTGTCTGTTGCTCACCGCTCGCCATATCCCGCAGCACCACCACGCCTTGCGCGATTTCGTCCTCGCCGATGATGACGGCAAAACGCGCGCCGCGCTTGTCGGCCTGGCGCAACTGCGATTTGAGGCTGCCGCTCATGGCGATCTGTGCGCCGATGCCGGCTTCGTGCAGGCGCACCAACAGCCGAACGGCGTGCAGCCGCGCGGCGTCGCCCAGGTAGGCAATGAAAACCGGCGGTGACGGCACAACCGGCGCGGGGATGTGCTGCGCTTTCAACAACAGCACGGTGCGCTCGATGCCGGCCGCAAATCCGACGCCAGGCGTGGGCGATCCGCCGAGCAGTTCGATCAACCCGTCGTAGCGTCCCCCGCCGCAGATGGCGCTCTGCGCGCCGATGCCCTCCGCCCACACCTCGAAGACCGTCTTGGTGTAGTAGTCCAGGCCGCGCACCAGCCGGTGATTGATGGTGTACGGCTTGCCCAGATCGTCCAGGTAGGCGCGCAGCTCGGCGAAGTGCGCGGCGCAATCGGCGCAGACGTGGTCGATCATCTTGGGGGCGCTGGCGATCACCGGCTGGCATTGTTCGCGTTTGCAGTCCAGCACGCGCAGGGGGTTCTTGTCGATGCGCAGTTTGCAATCGTCACAAATCTTGTGGTGGTGTGCCTGATAGTGCGCGCGCAGGTGTTCGATGTAGCCGGGACGGCACGCGGGACAGCCGGTGGTGTTCAACTGGAAGGCGAGATTGCTGAAGCCAAGCCTGGCGTAGATGTCCCAGGCGATCAGCATGATTTCAAGGTCGGCCAGGGGGCTTTGCTCGCCCAGAATTTCGGCGTTGAACTGGTGCAACTGGCGATACCGCCCGGCCTGGGGACGCTCGTAACGGAAGACCGGCCCGGTGCTATATAGTTTGACCGGCTTGGGCAGCACGTGCATCCCGTTTTCGATGTAGGCGCGCATCACGCCGGCGGTGAATTCGGGGCGCAGGGTGATGTCGTTGCCGCCCTTGTCCTTGAAGGAGTACATCTCTTTGTCGACAATGTCGGTGCCGGCGCCGACACCGCGCGCGAAGACTTCGGTCGTCTCGAAGATGGGGACGTCGATGCGCGCAAAGCCGTAGTCGCGGGCGACATTCGCCACGCACGCCAGGACGTGTTCCCAATAGGGTTGATCCTCCGGCAGAATGTCCTGCGTACCGGTTGGTCGGGTGAATTTTGCCATCGTAGCCTCACTTGATAAAAGAATAACCAGGGGTGATTATAGGGCATAATGCGTAAAACGTAAAGAGTAAAGCGTAAAGCGTAAGGTGTGGATGCCTTACGTTTTACGTTTTTACGTTTTACGTTTTTACGTTTTACGTTTTGCGTTTTACGAAGTATAATGCGCCTGGAGTTGGATCGTATCATAACCTCGTCGCAACGAGGGAAAAGGAATGGAGCGTTATGAATCTGAAAGAAGTTATCGACGTCATCGACGGGGAATTGTTGGTGGATGCGCCTGTTAACATCGATATTCGCAACGCATGTTGCTCGGATTTGATGAGCGATGTGTTGATGTTTGTCAAACCCAATATGTTGTTGATCACCGGCTTGACGAATCCGCAGTCTGTCCGCACGGCGGATATGGCCGAAGTGCCGGTCATCGTGTTTGTGCGCGGCAAGTACCCGGCGGCGGAGACGCTGGCGCTGGCCGAGGAGTTAGGCATCGCTGTGGTTTTGTCGGCCTACACAATGTTCGAGACGGCCGGCCTGCTGTACCAGGCCGGGCTGCGTGGGCTGGGTAAGCTGCCGATCGTGCGGCAACGATGAAAAGTCGCTTCACGCTCCTCAGTCTCCTGGGCGGAGACGGTGGCCTCGGTAAAGTTCACGAACTGATCCGGGAGATCCGGGTCGGGCGGGTGATGACAACCGCGCTGTTTACGGTTGCCCCGGATAACCTGATGAGCGAATTGAAGGAACTGATGCGCGAGCATCACATTTCCGGCGTGCCGGTGGTCGAAAACGGCGCGCTGGCCGGCATTGTGAGCATCGAGGACCTGATCCACGCGCTGGAAGCGGGCAAGCTGGACAGTCCGGTGCGCGATTTTATGACCAGCGGCACTTTGATCGTCGCGCGCGCCAACGAGCCGGTGATGGAGGCCGTGCGTCGGTTCGAGGCGACGAAAATCGGGCGGATGCCCGTGCTCGATACGCAAGACAAACTGGTCGGTATCCTCACCCGCGGTGACATTATCGAAGCGTTACTCAGCGCTCTCCAGGAAGTCTACAGCGAGGCCGAACGTATTCATGAGCGTCCTGAGTATTTCTTCCAGGCGCTGGAATCCGATTCCACGAGCCTGGTATTGCGCTATCACGTGAAACACCGCGATTTTGCAGGCGGCGGCAACGCTTCCGCCAAAATCAAACAGGCATTGTTGCGGATTGGCGCTTCACCCCTTCTGGCGCGACGGGTTGCTATCGCCACCTACGAAGCCGAGATCAACCTCATCATTCACACCGATAACGGCGGCACGATTACTGCTGACATCAAACCTTACGAAATCAGTATCCTGGCCGAAGATCGCGGCCCTGGTATTCCCGATGTAGAGCTGGCGTGCCAGCCGGGGTATTCAACAGCAACGCCGGAAATCCGGGAAATGGGATTTGGAGCCGGGATGGGCTTGGTCAACATCAAGCGTTGCACCGACGATATGAATATCTGGTCGGCAGTTGGCATTGGCACGCGCTTGCAAATGGTCTTTCGCGTCTCTCCCGAAGAAACCAAGCGCGGCGAGAGCAGCAACTAATGCCTTGTAACGTTCTAACGTTTGAATGTTCAAACGTTTTCTCCAAGGAGCCAAAATATGCAGATCAACGAGATAGTGGAGAAGCTAGGATTGACGGTGTTGGTCGGGGCAGAAAACCTGAAAACCGACGTAACCGGCGGCTACGTGGCGGATTTGTTGAGCTGCGTGATTGCCGGCGCGAAACCCCACGATCTGTGGGTAACGTTGCAAACGCACGTCAACATCGTCGCCGTAGCCGGACTCAAGGAAGTCGCGGCCATTGTTGTGGCCGAGGGCGCCGTTGTGCCCGAGGCGACGCTGGAAAAGGCCGCACAGCAAGGCGTGGTGATGCTCTCCAGCCCCCTGCCCGTCTACGAAACGGTCAAACAACTGGTCGCGCTGGGCCTCTAGCGCGCAGGGGCGTAGCCCCAGGTACACGGATGC
>JAIOAS010000056.1:0-3929 GCA_019873725.1 Chloroflexota bacterium
GGAACTGAGCGAGCAGGCCACGCAAAAGGCTGAGGAAGCGCGCTCGAAGGCCGAGCACCTGCTTGCCGACGCTCGCCAGAAGTTCGATGAGGCTACCAAGGAGCTGCAAACGCGCGCCAAGGAACTTCAGGAGCAGGCCAAGACGTTGATCGAGGAGAAGCAGGCGCAACTCAAGGGGATGGTGCACAAAGAAGCGCCCCAAGTCGCAGAGGCGGTCGCCGAGGCCGCGGCTGTCGAGGCGCCTGCCGCGTAATATAGTCTCGGTAATCCAAAAATGCTCCAAGGGGATCGTCAGATCCCGGTTCTGTTCTGGATCGCCAGATCCAGAACAAGCAAAATTAGCTCTACTGAGTCTCTAACCGAGCGCCCCCACTGTCCCGTGGGGGCGTTTTGGCATGGCGAGACGGGTAGGAACGCTTGCCAAATTCACGGGTTGTGGTAGGATAACGGTCGCGCCGGAAGCGGCCCGCTAGCTCAAATGGTAGAGCAGGGGACTCTTAATCCCTTGGTTACAGGTTCGAGTCCTGTGCGGGTCACAAAAGCGAAGTATGAACGGGGTGGACGATTCCACCCCGTTTTGCTTCTTGGGCGCACTTGGCGGTTTCTATGGTGGAGTTTGCCCTATATCTGCGTGTATCTGTAAAAATCGGCGTTCCCATCTGTTGCGTGCTGCTACGCTGCATACGCCCGCAACGACCGCATCGGCTGACCCACCATGCGGAACGCGCGGCGCTCGGCCTCCCAGCGGATGCGCTCGATGTCCAGCGTGAGGAACTCGCCCCTGCGGTAGAGGAGCTTGCCGTCGCACCAGACGTAAGCCACGTCGCCGGGGTGCGCGGTGTAGACGATGCCCGCCGCCAGGTCGTGCCGGGGGATCCAGTGCGGCGCGGTCGTATCGAGCAGCAGCAGGTCGGCGGGCCGGCCCGGCGCGAGGACGCCGCTCTCCGGGAATCCCACCGCCGCCGCCGAGGTCTGCGCCGTCATGCGGAGCAATTGGGTGCGCGGTAGGGCTTCGGGGTCGCGCAGTGCGCCCTTCCAGTACAGGCCCGTCAGGCGCATGATCTCCAGCATGTTGAAGTCGCTGTTGGAGGCCGGGCCGTCGGTGGCGAGGCCCACGCGCACCCCGCGTGCCAGCATCTCCGGTAGCGGGGGCATCGCCATACCGAGCTTTTGGTAAGTCTTGGGGGTATGGGCGACATAAGCGTCCTTTCTGGCGAGGAGCGCCTGATCCTCCGGCGTGGCGGCATTACAGTGCGCGACCAGGGTGGGGCGCGGCAAATCGAGCAGTCCGAGTTCGGCGACGTAGGCTGTCGGTGTGAGGCCGTGGCGTTCCAGCGAGCTGTGCACCTGCTCGTCGGACTCGCTCAGGTGGAAGTGCGCGCCCACACCGATGCGTTGCGCCTCCGCGACGAAGCGCCGCAACACGGCGGTAGGCACCATGTAGGGTGAATGTGGCCCCATCGTCGTGTGGATGCGGCCTTCAGCCGCGCCATTCCACGTTTCGACGAAGGCGACATTTTCCTCGAAAGAGACATTGCCGACCTCCTTGTCGTCGCCGATGCCAAAGTGACACCACGCCAGCAGCGCCTTCATGCCACACTCCGCTACGACCGCGGCGACTTTGTCCATCCAGAAGTAGTGATCGGCGAAACCCACGATGCCGCTGCGGATCATCTCGGCGGCGGCAAGGGCGGCTCCCCAGGTGATGTCGTCGGCTTCAAGGGCCGATTCCGCAACCCAGATTTTCTCGTTCAGCCAGCGTTCGAAGGGCAAATCCTCGGCCCAGCCGCGTTCCAGCGTCATTGCCGCGTGGCAGTGCGCATTGAAGAAGGCCGGGACTGCTACCATTTCACGTCCGTCAATCACGTCGTCTGGGACAAAGTCCGCCGGTGCCTGTCCGACCGCTAAAATGCGTCGATCCTCTAGCGCGAGGTCAATGTTCGGCAAGATGCGATCATCCGCATCCAACGTCACCGCAGTTGTATTCTTGATCAGCGTGCGCATAGTGTCCCCCCTTGCAAAAAAATAGTCTCTTAGTCGTTAGTCTTATAGTCGCATAGTCAGAACGGTATTTTCGGGCTGCATAGAGTACGTTAGCATCGGCGTCTCCTACTAAAATCGTTCTATTTCAACGCTTGAGGCGGAGCGCAATGCACCGTTCCCCCAGCGCCGGATTGTGATATAGATTATCATCTTCGCCACTTTTTGTCCAGATGGCAGTTGGCTTATGCCCAAGATTGGACTACACTAATAGTCTATCCGAAAATTTTACTAACCAGGACCTGATCCACATCTCACAATAGCAGGAGTGTAACCGAATCTGTGGTTCAGCGCCGATAATGAAAATGACTACAGGACTATCGGACTAACGACTATCAGACTATTTACATAAGGAGTTTACTATGCCTGACATTGAATCGATTATCAAACAAATGACCCTGGAAGAAAAGGCCGCCCTGTGCACGGGCGAAGGTCCCTGGAAGACCACACCCATCCCGCGCCTGGGCGTGCCGGCTTTGGTGGTGTCCGACGGACCGCATGGCGTGCGCCATCCGATGGACGTCAACCAGATTGGCTCGCTCAGCCACCCGGCGACGTGTTTTCCCACGGCCTCAAGCCTGGCCTGCACCTGGGACGTTGATCTGCTGCACGAGATGGGCGAGGCGCTGGCCGCAGAGTGCAATGCGCTCGGCGTGGGCGTGTTGCTCGGGCCGGGCAACAATATGAAGCGTACCCCCTTGTGTGGGCGCAACTTCGAGTACTTCTCGGAAGACCCTTACCTGGGCGGCGAACTGGCAGCCAGTCTGATTACGGGATTGCAAAGCCGGGGCGTCGGCGCTTCACTCAAGCACTTTGCATTGAACAATCAGGAATACCAACGGTTCTCGATCAGCGCCGAGGTCGGCGAGCGCGCGATGCGCGAAATCTACCTGACCGGTTTTGAGAAAGCCGTCAAACAAGGCAAACCCTGGACGGTGATGTGCGCCTACAACAAGCTCAACGGGACGTATTGCTCCGAGCATCATTGGCTGCTGGTAGACTTGTTGAAGGAAGAATGGGGATTCGAGGGGTTGGTGGTTTCGGACTGGGGGGCGGTCCACGACCGGGTGGCGGCTTTGCAAGGCGGCCTCGACCTGGAAATGCCCGGCCCCAAGCCGCGCCGGGTGCAGGCCGTCATCCAGGCCGTGAAAGATGGCTCGCTGGATGAAACGGTGCTGGATGAAGCCGTTCGGCGCATCCTCAAGATCGTCTACAAAGCGGCAGAGACGCCCAAGGGCGAGCCGTTTGACCAGGCAGCGCATCACGCGCTGGCCCGCAAGATTGCCGCTGAGGGGATGGTGCTGCTTAAAAACGAGGGCGTCTTGCCTTTGCAGCAGGGCCTCAAGCGCATTGCTGTGATCGGGCGCGCGGCCAAAACGCCGCACTACCAGGGCGGTGGCAGCTCGCACATCAATCCTACGATGGTTGACATCCCATTCGACGAGCTACAGCAGCAGGCCGGGGGCGCCGAACTGCTGTACGCCGAGGGCTACCCGGCCGACGATGCGTTCCGCCAGGACCTCATCGACGAGGCCGTGAACGTCGCCAAAGATGCGGCGGTGGCCTTGCTCTACATCGCGCTGCCGTCCTACAAGGAGTCTGAAGGCTACGACCGCGCCGACCTCGATCTCACCGCGCAGCAAATCGCATTGATCAAGGCTGTGGGCGACGTGCAGCCCAACACCGTCGTTATCCTCAACAACGGGTCGGCGGTGGTGATGGGGGAGTGGATTGACCACGTCGCTGCCGTGCTGGAAGCCTGGATGATGGGCCAGGCTGGCGGCGGCGCGATTGCCGACGTGCTTTTCGGCAAGGTCAATCCGAGCGGCAAGCTGGCCGAGACGTTCCCGATCAAGTTGCCGGATACGCCGGCTTACCTCAATTATCCG
>JAIOAS010000056.1:4640-22710 GCA_019873725.1 Chloroflexota bacterium
GAGCAGATTGTCGACGGGCTGCTTCAACAAGTCGCGCAGATGGCGTAGTCTCAGTAGATCTATTGTGCAACGGGGATCTGATGATCTCTTCGGAGCAATTTGTGATCTTCTGAGACTTTTGTAGTCCGGTTCCAAAATCAGTTTTTTAGCAAAGGAGGGTAACGATGTATCGCAGATTTTTCTCTGGATGGATGGTGGTGGCCCTGCTCATAGGGATGTTTGTGCCGCTGGCGTCTCAGCCGGCCGGCGCAGCGACGGCGGATCCGACAAGTGTGACCATCGTCGGTACACTCCAATCGGAGTTGGGGTGTAGTGGCGATTGGCAACCGGAATGTGCCCTCACCCATTTGACCTATGATGCCAATGATGATGTCTGGCAGGCCAGTTGGGCGGTACCGGCGGGCAGTTATGAGTACAAGGCTGCGCTCAACGATTCTTGGATCGAAAACTATGGCGCGTATGCTCAACCCAACGGCGCCAATATTCCCCTGGTGCTGGATGCAGCGACCACCGTCAAGTTCTTCTACGACCACAAATCTCATTGGGTGACGGAAAACAAAAACGCCATCGTGGCTACCGTGCCGGGTAATTTCCAGAGCGAACTTGGCTGCTCCGGCGATTGGGATCCAGGTTGCCTGCGTTCCTGGCTCCAAGACCCGGATGGTGATGGCATCTATTCGTTCCAGACGAGCGCATTGCCCGTAGGCAATTACGAAGCCAAAGTGACGATCAACGAAAGCTGGGCCGAGAATTATGGCGTGGGCGGTGTGCCTGGCGGCGCAAATATCCCCTTTGCCGTGACCCAGGCAGGGGTCGCAGTCACGTTCGTCTATAACCCGGAGACTCACATCCTCAACATCCAGGTAGGCAGCGGGCCGACCCAGGACAACAACATCTGGTGGGACGGCCTCGAACACGACTCCCGCAGCGACTTCTACCGCCAGCCCTTCGGCGCGGTTCCCACCGGGACGCCCGTCACCCTGCGCTTCCGCACCTACGCCAACGATGTTACCGGGGTCAAGGTGCGGCTGTGGGATACCGCCAAGGGACAGCAGACGATCGCCACGATGAGCAAAGTCACCACCATTCCCGGCGAGCCATTCGACTATGACATCTGGCAACTGCAACTGACCGCGCCCGACTACCTCACCATCCTCTACTACCGCTTCATTGTCACCGACGGCAGCGACACCGACTACTACGAAGACGACGATCTGTACGATGGCGGCCTGGGTCAACCTTACGACGAGTCGCCGGACCGGAGCTGGCAGATCGACGTCTATGCCCCGGATTTCAGCGTGCCCGACTGGTTCAAGGACGCCATCGTCTACCAAATCTTCCCTGACCGCTTCCGCAACGGTGTGGAGGCCAACGACCCCATCAGCGGCACGTTCTTCTATGATGAAGACCCCGGCGTGGTCACCGCTCCGCAGTGGAACTGGCCCGTGCCCGATCCGCGCGTGGCCGGTCCGTGGGAAGGCTCGTACAGCAAGCTCTTCTACGGCGGCGACTTGCAGGGCATCATCGACAAGCTGGATTACCTGCACGCCCTCGGCGTCAATACGCTCTACCTCAATCCCATCTTCGAATCGCCCTCCAACCACAAGTACGACACGACCGACTATTCGATCATCGACGACAACTTCGGCGACCTGACGACCTTCATAAGCCTCACCAACGAACTGGAGAGCCGGGGGATGCACTTGATCCTCGACGGCGTTTTCAACCACACGTCCAGTGATAGCCTGTACTTCGATCGTTACGGCCGTTATGAGACGGTCGGCGCGTGTGAAGCCGTCACCAGCACTTACCGCAGTTGGTACTACTTCAGGCCCGCTACCCCTGCTGGAACCGGCCCGTGCGACGGCGATACCACCTACGAGGCCTGGTGGGGCTTCGACTCGCTGCCCAAGCTCAACACCACGAACGTGCCGGCAGTGCGCAGCTACATCTACAGCGACCCCAACGCCATCGCCCGCTACTGGCTGGAACAGGGCGCCGACGGCTGGCGGCTTGACGTCGCCGGCGACGTGGACGCGAGTTTCTGGCGTGACTGGCGCGATGACATCCGCGATGCGAAGGCTGATGCTATCACCATTGCGGAAGAGTGGGGTGACGCCAGCCGCTTCATCCTGGGGGACCAGTTGGACAGTACGATGAACTACCGCTTCCGCAACGCCGTCATTGGCGTGCTGCGTGAGACCGACTGGCAGGATACCAACAGCACGATCAAGGCGCTCTCTCTCAGCCAGTTCGACAGCGTGATGCACAGCATCGAAGAGGACTACCCACCGGAAGCTTTCTACGCGATGATGAACCTGGTGGGTAGCCACGACGTGAACCGCGTGCTCATCCCGCTGGATCAGGACGGCAATCCCACCGACGCGGACTACAGCGACGGCAAGATGCGCCAGAAGATGCTCGTCCTCATCCAAATGACGATGCCCGGCGCGCCAACCATTTACTACGGCGACGAAGTGGGCCTCGTCGGCTACGGTGAGGCTACCGCCGGCAACGCGGGCGGCGTCTTCTACAGCGATCCCTACAACCGCCAGCCTTACCCCTGGCCTGACGAAGAGGGCTACGCCGACCTCCCCACGTGGCGGCAGGCCGACCTGGATATGCTGGCGCACTATAGCACGACGGCTGCCATTCGCAATGCCAACCCTGCGCTGCGCACCGGCTCCTTCGACACTCTGTTGGTGGATGACGACGCGGGCATCTACGCCTACGGGCGCGGGCAGACTGCCGTGATTGGCCTCAACTTTGGGACGACACAAACGCTGACCATCCCGGTAGCCGGCTATTTGCGCAATACCACACCGCTGGAGGACGTCCTCAATGGCGGGAACTACATCGTCACCAACGGCCAGATCGTTATCCCCAACGTTCCGCCGATGTGGGGGGCGATCCTTGTGGTCAGGGCGACACAACCCGTCCCACCTAACCCACCGACCCTGACTGCTGTGGAGGGTAATGGGCAGGTGACGCTGACCTGGACGCCGGCTACAGGCGTGGCTGCTAGCTTCTACAACGTCTATCGCAGCTATGTTTACGGCGGCGGGTACGCAAAAATCGGCGAGTCCACCGGAACGACCTTCGTGGACGACACCGTGACCAACGGCACGCTGTACTACTACGTCGTCACAGCGGTGAGTAACCTCGGCGTCGAGAGCGCCCATTCCAACGAAGTTTCCGCGCTGCCGCACTACAACATCGATTGGGCGAACCTGCAATGGCCGCTTGAGTTCACGCACACGGTTGGCATCACGCCCACCCAGGACATCTACGGACAGGTCTACATCGCGGGCGTGACCTCGCAGCCGGGCGCGACGGAGGGCTTGCTGGCGCAGGTCGGTTACGGGGCTTCGATGACGAATTTTGTCACCTGGACGACATGGGTGGATGCGACGTTCAATGTCGATGCCGGCAACAACGACGAGTTCAAGGCGCAACTGCTGCCTGAAGAGCCGGGGAACTTTTACTACCTCTACCGCTATTCGACGACCGGCGGACGCGATTGGGTTTACGCTGGTATTGGCGGTACGGCGATGATGCCGGTTCCCGGCGTCATGCACGTTCTCGCCGCTGCCGATACCACCCCGCCGCCCACGCCGCTCAACCTGCGCGTCGTGCATTGGGGAACGGATCACATTACTGTGCAGTGGGACCCGGTCAGTGCACCGGACCTCGCCGGTTATGACATTTACCGCTACGCCGAGGGCGAAGCGCCTACAGCGGCAGCGTTCCTGGCGCGGGTGATGGCGCCCACGACCATCTACACCGATACCGCCGTGGTCGTGAACACCACCTACACCTACACGGTGCAGGCGCTCGATACATCCCTGAACAAATCGGCGTTCTCCAACCCGGCCTCCGGCAAGGCTGAAGCGCGGCTAGTCGAAGTACGTTTCCGCGTCACCGTGCCGCCGTTTACCCCGGCAGGCGATACCATCTACATCGCCGGGGATAACGCCACCTATCTGGGCGCTGTCTGGAATCCCAGTGCGATGCCCATCACCCGTCTCAACGCCACCACCTGGGGCTACACGGTGACCATTCCTGAGGAAACCGTGCTCCAGTACAAGTTCACCCGTGGCTCATGGGATGTCGTGGAAAACTGGGGGACGCTCGTCGGCACCGAAAACCGCCATCTGACCGTACAGTATGGCAGCGACGGCGTGATGACGTTGAACGACGTCGTCTACAACTGGCGCGACCCACTTGTCGTGGAACACTACCCTGAAGCGGGCGCGACGGCGTGGAATACCGCCGCGCCGATCTGGGCGCTCATCAGCCGCCCGCTCGATCCAACACTGGTCACCACGCAGACTTTCAAGGTTGAGCGGGTTGGCGATGGCGTGGTTCCTGGCACACTAGGCGTACAGGCCACGACGTTCGCTCCTTATCCAGACACAGCAGTGTTGCCCTATATTACCGGCACTTTGGTCATCTTCACGCCGACAACAGCATTGAGCCTGCACCAGAGTTATGCGATCACCCTGGTCGCCTCCGGCTACAAAGACGAAGTGACGATGCGCGCCAACTACACCTGGACATTTGGCGGGCAGCCGTTCAGTATCTACCTGCCGCTGGTCATGCGGAACTACACCCCGTAACGCGTCTCGCACAAAAATCTCCCCCTCCTCTGTTCACGCGGAGGAGGGGGAGGAAACAACCCGCTAAACGATCAGCGGACGCCAGCGCTGAAGGCTACAACAGTCGTTCCAAATTCGCAAACGGCACCAGTGCGAACTCCTTCCCGCCCAGATCGACCTGCACCCCCGGCAAGCGCGCGCCGGTCTCCAACTGAATCAAGCCTTTGGGGATGTCGGACACAACCCCCGACGCTCCTGTGTATGGCCCGCGCAAGACGCGCACACGGCTTCCCACAACCAGCGGTGTTTCTGGATTCACCGGCGCCGCACCACGCGCCGGCATAGGAACCATCGCGTAGGGCCGTTCGGTCCCCCAGCGATGGCGCATCCGCCCACTGACCGAAACCTCACGGCCATCCAGCGAGCGCAGCAGATCGAAGAATGCCTGGGACATCGGTGCTGTGCTGACGCCTTCGGTGGTCACAACAGGGAATTCTACGGCTTCGAGCCGCGGGATCATCGAGGGGGGGATGCCGCCCACGATCATGCCGCGCACCTGCATGGCAATGGCCTGTTCTAGCGTTTCTTCATCGAAGTGTAAGCCCCCGACCAAAATCGCACCTTGAGCCGCGGCGTCGATGTGCTTGGTGCGGATGGGGTGGCGTGGCGAACGTACCACTACTCGCAACTTGCCGAAGGCTTCCTTCCCGTTTCCCCAGCCCATCTGCATAAACGCGCCGGTCGATTCGATGACCACACCCTCTGTCGGCGAGGCTTCGACGACCAGGCCGGGGACCAACGCTGCGATATGAACCGTCCGCGGTTCGGCCTCCAACAGGAGCCGCCCACGCCCGCTCCCCATGATGGTGCCGCTGATGGGGGCACGGCATACCTGACCGCCCAGCCCGCCACGCGACGCCAGGATGTCGCCTTCGCTGACCGTCGCGCCGCGTCCGACTTTGAGATATGCTTTGACTTTTTTGACCGGCACGTTCAGTTCGCGCGCCACGTCGACAATGCAAAAATCGGCCGGTTCCACCGTTTGCGCGACGATGCGCGATGCTTCAACCGCCTCGCCGAGACGCACCAACACCTCACCGGGACGGGGCAATCGCCGGGGGATGCGTACCGTTGTCAGCGGATTGACGATACTATAGGGGATGAACATCCTAACCTCCCACGTCCCAAATCCAGCCATGCAACACGCGCCGCCTGCGTTCTGGATCCTCGGGTAAGACCAATGGTCGACCGCGCGCATCCACGACCAACCCCACCAGCCCGCCGATGGCTTGCACTTTTCCGCCGCGTCCAAATCCCAGGCCCACATCGAAGCGCCGGTTGGGGTGCAGCTCCAGCGTTGCTTTCTGTCCCGGCAGCAGCGGCCAGATTTCTATATCACCATAGCGCGCTTCGACGTTCAATGTGCCGCCATCTTCGTACATAATGCGCATCTTCATCACCACCTCGCCGGGACGGGCCTTGCCCACGGGCGAAATCACAGTCCCCAGCGAGATGAGCGTTCCTGACTCCATCGCCGAGGCTGCGGCCAGGGGCTTGAGGCCTGCCACTGCTCCCAGTGCCGGCGCAGCGCGGTTGACGTCTAACAGAATGGTAGAAATCCCGGTCGGCTGAAGGCTATCTAGCGTGACCAACAAAGCCTGTCCGGGACGGGGCATGTGGACCAACCCTCCGCCGGAGAGGAGGATGGGATCGACACCCGGTAGCATACCCGGCAAGACATTGACCTTACCGGGGTCCCACGTCGGGCGGGCCATATCCAATGCCGAGCGCAGCATCTCGCGCACCACAGCCTGTTCCACCCACAATTCACGTGGATCCTGGGGGATGGTCCACGGGCGCAACACCCGGTTGTGTAGCTGCACCAATAGTTCCTCTTCTTCCATCTCGTCGGGCAGCCACTGTAATAACGGCGCTGTGCCATGGTCCTGGACCCATTCCAGCGGGCCGTAGGCGACCCCCTTGTCGTAAATCGTCACATACGAGCGATCTGCGAAGCTGGCGGCTACCGTCGTCGTTGCCGCACCCACGTCGATACCTAAAACACCACGATCGGTGTTGCCTTCGCGGTGACAGAGGTACTCCACGACGCGCGCGAAAGCGGTTGCCGTCGGCAACAAGGGGAGGCGGCTCCAGGCAAGGAGCGTCTCTGCCCCAGGCGCAGCATTCATGCGCCCCTCGATGTAATACTGCTCCAGGGCGGTCTGGGCCGGTCCCAGATGCTCGGTATCGACCGTGGGATGGACGTTGTCCACGACCTCGACGTGCGTGATGTCACCCATCAACTTGGTGATTTGCGGACGCAGTTCGGCGTTGCCGGCATAGAGCACCACCGGGCGTTGATCTTGCTCCAGCATCGAAGCGGCCAACGCGATGGCGTCGGCCAGCTCCATTACCGGGCGGCGGGCGCCGCCATCGACGCCGCCGACCAACAGCACCACATCCGGCGCAATATCGCGCACGGTGCGTGACCATGTCGTCTGGGGTGAGTTGAGACTCCCCTCGCGCGAAAGGATCGTTTTGATTGTGGCATAAGTGCCGCTGGCCGCGCGACGTGCGCTTTCCAGGCTCATCTCGCGTACCAGACCGGCGATGACGAGGCTCAACGGTTCGGGCGCGCTCAGGATAACCGCGAAGGCATCCACGCCCTCCAGTCCGCGTTGTGGCGTGATCAGGCGTCCCGCTCCATACAACCTGCGCCCTGTGATTTGCTCCAGTTCCTCGAGGGCATTGACCACGCCCACGCTCAGGTCATTCCAGGGGGGATTGAGCGTCGTCAGCGTTTCTGCCTGGGCCACAAAACGGTAGGATTGTCCGGCCGCCCCGCCCTCCACACTTTCCAGGAGCAGCAATTTGGTGAAGACTGTGCCGCAATCCGCGACGAGGATCGATTCTATGGTGCGCTCATCAGTCATCCATCAGCCCCCTATGAGAGAAAACGCTGTTTTGAGCAACGTTGACCATCGTTCAACCCACAGCGTAAGTCCCGTTGTGATGGCGCCGGCAAAGGCTGCCGCCAGCGCGATGATGACAAAAAATTCGCCGATGCGGCGCAACCATACCCTCCCCCGCCTGGTTTCACCATTTTTGCCGATCGGACGTGCGGAGAAGACGAGCAGTGCTGCAATGGTCCCGCCCACCATCACGATGCCTCGCAAGAGTCCCCACGGCAGGTTATCCAGGGTCACCGCCGCGCCGGTCGCCGCGATCTGGGGGAACAGCGTTCCCAGCAGCGCCCCGCCGATGGCTACCCCTGTCCCGACGCCGAGTAGATAGCCCATCGGGATATTGCCGAGCACGGATAGGCGGCTCAGTAATTTGAAGGAAGAGAAGCCTTTGAAAAGCAGCAGAATGCCCAAAAAGACGGGAACGAAATGGTACATCTGAAGCTGCACCGTATCTGCCGTGAGAGCTTCCTTGAACCAATCAAGCAGCACCACATTGATGACAACACCCATCACGTAACCCGCGCCACTGCCCACCAACAAGGCCAGCATCCAGCGGTAGAGGACGTTGTCGCCAAGCAAATAGCTGAAGATGACCAACGTCACCACCGCGCCCACAATCAAGCCAATGATGTCGATGCCCATGACGTTAAGCGGCTCCCTTCTTGCCCAGAGCTAGATAGTAGAACAAACCCAACAGCAGCAACACCAGGGCTGCCCAATGCGCCAACATCAGTGCATCCAGTTGGCTTTTGAGGACGCCGCTCGGCAAGCCGCGGAACTCCTGGTATGCCACCACGTCAGGCAGGCCGGTTATCCAACCGGCCACCGGTGGTGTTTCGAGGTAAGGCATTGCCAACGGTGCAGTCGCCGCATTGACGCCGATCACCATCGGGAGTGCCTGGGTGGCGTTGTTTTGCTCCACCCACCAGCGCAGGCGTTCGCCACGGCCCGCCAGCACGACGATCATTTTAGCCTCGGCTGGTTCGGCAAGGAACTGGGCTACGCCGCTCGCGGAGCCGGGCAAATAAGCTGCCTGTCCATTCGGCAGACGATTGGCCAATGCCAGAGGTTCGAGCAGACTCTGGACTATGCCGGCCCCTTCGGGGAGGGTACTTACCATCATCACATGGGCATTGCGGTCTGCGAGATGCCGCATCATTGCCTGGGCGACGGCCGCCATTTCTCCTGCTTCTGCCGGGCCATACTCCACAGCGACAATCACCGTATCCCCTGTCTGTAACTCACCAATGGCCTTGTTCAAGTGCTCGATGTGCGGGCGGCTCAGGGCTTGTGCGAGGGGCGACTCACCCCACAGCAGCCCAAGCATTGTCACTGCCAGCAGGGTCGCGGCCACGATCAAGCGCATCGCCAGTTGCCCGCTGCCCGAACGGGCGCGGAATTGCGCCACCGGTCGCTGTACGCTGCGGGGTTGTTCGAGCAATTTCTGCCACAGTTGTGCCTGGCTGATGATGGCTTCCGGGAACGTCGATGGCGGTGCGGGTTGGAAATCCGCGGGCATGTCTATCACCGCGCCGGGCGGCAACACCCCCCGCAACCCGGCCAGCGGGCCTTCGGTTTCTGCTGGTTCGAGGACGCGTTTCTCACCGGCCTCACCTTTGGCAGACGGGGCCGGGCGTAATTGTTGTACCCAGTCGGGAATCTCTGCGCGGACCAGTCCGCCTTCTTGCGGCAGAGGAGTTTCGGCCCCCGGTACCATTACTTCGGGCAGGGGAGGGAGAGGTCCGGTCCCCAGCGGGCGCAATCCTTGCAGCCAGCTTGGCACTTCGGCCCGTACCAGAGATTCATCTTCGGCTACACGTTCGTAAAATACAGTCTCCTTCTCAACCGGACCTGGTGCAGCAGGCGATAGGTCCTTGAGCCAATCCGGTATTTCACTCCCTGCAAGTACCGGTTCTTCGTATTCTTCTTGAAATGCGCCTGGTTCTTCCTCACCGGGGACAAAAAGGGGCTGCGCCGGTTTGAAAGCCGTCTCCTGCTCAGTCGGTGTCACACCCTTGAGCCACTCTGGTGTGGCGGACGGCCCGGCTTGAGCTTCCTCTGGGGCCGCTGCAGTGAAGACAGTGCTGCTTGCAGCAAAGGGGGACGGGCGTTTTTCTTCGGGAGTGGGGGCTACTGGCTCCAGGTCTGCCAGCCAATCGGGGACATGGGTTTCGCGTGGAGCTTCTGCGCCTGCGAGGGGCGCTTGCGGCTCAACGGGAACAGGGCTTTCGGTTATGATGCCTGCCAGCCAATCGGGCACGGCCGTTTCGGGGGCGATTTCTTCCTCCGGCTCGGCACTGAAGACGCCGGTTAACGGCTCGGCCTTTTCTTCACTGTAGATGCCGGCGAGCCAATCCGGCACACCGGGCGCTGCTTTCTCTGTTTTGGCTGCCGGCCCGGCTTGGGTTTCGGTTTCTTCTTCGCTGTAGATGCCCGCGAGCCAATCCGGCACACTGGTTTCTGCCGCTGTCTCTGTCGGTTTTGTGGTGAGAACAGTCGCTTGCGGTCGGGTTTCCTCTTCGTCGTAGATGCCCAGGAGCCAATCGGGTGTTGCTTCCTCGGCTGCTGCCTTTGCAGTGGGTTCTACAAAGGGAGCGCCGGCTTGTGGTTCGCCCTCTTCTTCGTATATTCCCAGAAGCCAATCGGGTGTTGCTTCCTCGGCTGCCGCCTTTGCAGTGGGTTCTACAAAGGGAGCGCCGGCTTGTGGTTCGCCCTCTTCTTCGTATATTCCCAGAAGCCAATCGGGTTCACTTGCCTGGGGCGCAACTTCGGGAGCAGGTTTTTTTGCGGAGACGGCGGCCTGCGGTTTGACCTGTTCTTCTAATAATCCTTGGAGCCAGTCAGGCTCACCTGTGCCAGGCGCGGGCGCCTCGGGTTCGGGGAAGGGAGGGGGGGCGGCCTTCGCTGCCGGCCGGGCGCGCTCCTGAACTTTCGTCGGCTCGGGATAGGAGGGGGCCGGTGCACGCGACACTGCCGCCATAGGGCCCGGTTCTGCACCCTGCAGCAGCCAGGCGGGGAGCTGTCCCGCGCCTGATGTGTCTTTGGCTGCCTGGCCCGGCATGGGTTTTTCAACATTTTTCAGCAACCACTGCGGCACTGGCCGTGGGGCCGGCGCTTCGGCGGGAGAGGTGGGGACGGCGCCTGCGAGCAACCAATCCGGCAATTCTGCTGCCAGCTGCGCAGCGAGATCGGAGGCCGGCATAGCGGCTTCCCATGGGGATGGGGGTGACGCCATTGTGTAGATGTCCTCCGATGGCGCAGCAGCAGATTCTTCCGGCGTCAAATCGGAGAGCCAATCCGGCAATTCCTCCAAGACTGGTTCCTCTTCCATTGCCGATGGGGCTTCTATCTCGACAGGTCCGGCTGTTTCTGCATCTTCGAGCAACCCTGCTAACCAGTCGGACGGTGCGCTGGTGTCGCCCGCTTGCGGTAGCGGCTCTTCCGGTGCAGAGACCTCGCCTGTCAGATCGGAAAACCAGTCCGGGAAGTCGGAGAAAGCGGGCGCGCTTTCCACGGTGGATTTGCTTTTCGCAGAGGTGTTCGGTGTCTTGTCGATGCCATAATCGATGGTGTCCGCGAGACTGGGGAGCCAATCGGGGAATTGGTCTGCCGCCGCAGATTCTGCTGTGTCCCCGGTTTCTGCCGGCTTGCCGAGCGATTGTTCCGTCAATTCCAGCAACCAGTCCGGCAGTTCTCCCGGTTCGAGTCCACCCTCCCTGGCCTTCGGCAGCGTGGGGAGTGAGATGCCCTTCACGCCAACAGGCGGTTCCTCTGCCGGCTTGGGTTTTTTGGGCAACTGCATTTCAGTGGGGAGCAGACGCGCGTTGCACTTACTGCAGAAGACATTGCCGATCGGATTCATGGCCCCACACTGGGGACAGCGAATGCGCGTTTGCGGCAATATCGCGCCGCATTGGTTACAAAAACGGCTGCTATCCTGATTCATCTTGCCACATTTAGGACAACGGACCATATTTACACTCACTCATCGCTGTGCGGCCGGTCAATGCCCAGGAGAACCCGCAGGCCGGTTAATGTGACGCCCAGAGCCACCCCCATCATGATTCCCCGCATTCCCGCCGTAGCCAGGGTGTCGACTCCCTGCCGGAGCGCGGCGAGAACGCCTGGATATACGCTATAGGCGACGGTCGTCAGCAGGATAACGCCTGCGGCGACCACGAAGACGATGGCGCCGGCCGTGCGCCGTGCGCGCAAGAGACGCATCCCTGCCACGATCAACGTCACGGCGGTCAGTGCCAGGAGTGCCGATTCACCGGGGATCAAGACGCTGGTGAGGATTTGCTGTGTCCACCTCCCTTCAACGCCTTGCGCGAGCACCAGTACCAGGGTGCCAAGCGCCGACACAATGACCAGCAGGCTGGTGAACTTCTTTTTGCGGGCGCTGGCCAGTTTCAGCAAGTGGACTCGTAGCAGGCTGAGGTAAGCTAAGATCAGCGCGAAAGCGGCCAAAACCACAGCCCATTGCAGCAAAATTACATCCCGCAGCATTGCCAGAAACTTCAGGGGTACCAGATAGCCAAGGAGCACCAGAATCCCCACGAGCATCGCCACGATTGTTGGGAGAAAGCGTTTGAACATCTAGGCTCCTCCTGCTCCAACAAGTGAGATGAGAGCCGCGCCAATGATGCCGATGATTACCAACCAGCGCAGGATATCCTGCGCCGAGAGGCTGGCTAACGCCGCGGAACGTGGCGACACGACTGCGCCGCTGGCAAACATATCTTCGCCGATCACCAATTGCTCCTGATCCAGGGCCGGGTAGAGCGCGCCCAGGCCCTGTGGTGATGTCGTCCCGCCGGAGGAGTGGATGCCTCGCCTTTCGGCAGCGGTGGTCACCAGGGTGACTTCTTGGGTGAATGCGCCCAGGACCACGTTCGAGCTGATTCCACCATCGGAGAGATAAGTCGCCGCCGTCGCGGCATAGGTGATGGGCGAAGGCGCTGTAAATTGCACCGCCGCCGATTTGTAGAGGTCGACGCTGCCAAGTCGGACGTAGGCGCGCCGCAGCCAGTCGCCCGCCAGTAGATAGAGGGTGGGGTCGCTGGTGGTGATGAGCGGGGGCGTGTCGTAGGCCGCCGACAGGTCCAACAACGCGCTCAGCCCTTGCAACGCCGCCACGGATGTCATTGCGTCTTCGCCGATGACGCTGCCATTGCCGAGCGCGACGTGGATGGAAGTGCCTTCTTCGGCCACCCGCCCGACCTCGTCGGCCAGCGAGCCAAAAACAGGGATCGAGCGGGTTGGCGGGGATTGGTTGCGATAGCGCATCCCGTAGAGCGCAAACGCAATCACCGCCACCAGCGCAACTCCCAGGGCCATCAACTGCATCAGGGTCTGGTTGATCATTTACTGCACCTCACCCGCGCGTAAGTGGTTCTCAAGCTGGCGCAGCGTTTCCGGTTGTTCCAGCGCCTCGGCGAACGGCGCGAGGCTCTCGCCGAAAAAGGGGGCCAACATCCATAGTATTTGTCCGCCCACAAATCCCCACATCTGCAGGACGTCCAGGAACGGGAGTGCCACATCTGCGAGGCCGCGTTCTCGAATCGAGGCCGCCCACCGCGCGATCCGCTCTGAGGGGATGTGTTCATACTCCATTGAGTATTCCTTCCGTTCTCTTGTGCAGCACTTGCCGCACTGCTATATTCTATTCGCTAGAGTTATTGTATCACAACGCAGAAGGATGTGCAACTAGGCTTTGTGTCGTGCAAAATGGTGCTGAATTGCGTGGCGTTAACCGATCAAAGGCCGTTTGCTGTTCGCTGCACGCTGGGTTATACTAGAGCCTATGTGGCAGCGCTGGATTTTGTTTCTTGTGACGGTGAGCCTCCTGCTGGGATGCAATCGTTCTCCGTCTGCTGTGCCTTTGATCGTCCCAGAGTGGACGCCGGCCGTAACGCCTGCGTCTGTCCCGGTGAGCGTGCCTGCTTCCACACGCGACGCCGATCTGTGCCCGGCACGGCGCGCTGTGGCGTTCCCCGCGCGGCCGGCGGCGTTCGACGAGTACGTCGAGACGCTGCGCGTTTATCTGGCCGACGGTGGCGACCCGAAGCGTCTCCCGGCGTTGCTGGGCGGTTGGCAAGCCAAAGCACCGACGGGTGAAACGCTCGCCCGCGCCGATCTCAACGGCGATGGTAGCATCGATAACGTCGTTGCGTTTATCAACCCGGCTTCCACTACGTACCCGCCCGAAAGTACGCTGGCGATCTACACATGCCGCGAAGGGACGGTGCGCGCGCTCTATACCTATGCGCCGGGCGTGTGGTTCGGCCTGAACCTGGTCGGTGCAGCGGACGTGACGCAGGACGGATTGGCCGACCTGATCTTTACCGAGATCGCCTGTGGCGCGCAGACTTGTTGGCACACGCTGCGTGTTTGGTCGTGGGCCGGCCGGGATTTCCAGGAGCGCGTAGGGCAGACGTTCACGTTTGTTGATGCGGCTTTTGCTTTGCAGGACGGGCAGATTGCCGTTGGCAGGGCGGGCAGTGGAACCGTGGATGCCGGCCCGCAACGCCCGGTCACGACCACCCTGGCCTGGGCTGGCGATGGTTTGACCGTCACTGCCACCCTTGTCGGGCCGGCGGTCTACCGTTATCACGCCTTCCGTGACGGGGATGAAGCGCTGTTCGCCGGACGTTACGCCCACGCGCTGGATGCCTATCTGCGGGTGCGCAACAGCGAAACGTTGAAAGCCTGGGCCGTTCACCTCAGCCGTGATGAAGAGGAACACTGGTTCGCCGCGCTCGTTGATTGGCGACTGCTGCTGTTGGAGCTTCGGGTGCAAAATGTACCGAATGCCCAGACTTATTACGATCACCTGCTGGACACCTTCTTACCGGGAACGGCGGGGTATGCCGTTGCCGCGCTGGCGCGGCGGTTTGTGGATAGCTACAACGCGCACGGTGATATGGCGCTTGCCTGCGCGGAGACGATCCGCGTGCCAGAGGCGCAAGAGGTATTGGATTTTCTCAATAGCTTCGGGTACGACAATCCGACGTATACCTGGAGCGATCTGTGCCCGTTTTTGTCAACGGATTGAACGGATTTTTTAATCCGTTTTCATCCGTTGAGTCCGTTTCATCCGTTTCATCCGTTGAATCCGTTGACATAATTTTTTGGAGGAAAGTTAAATGCCGCGTGATACCTTTGACCAACAACTACAAGAGCTGCCTGCCTTCCGCGCCTTGCTGCGCGCGGTGGAGGCGGATTTCTACGCCGATTTACCGATGCGCGCGCCGGTACTCGATCTGGGGTGCGGCGATGGGCACTTCGCCACGGTCGCGTTCGAGCGCAAGCTGGACGTGGGGTTGGATCCGTGGGCGAAGCCACTGCGCGAGGCCCGCACCCGCGATGTTTACCGCATTCTCACCCACGCCGACGGCGCGCGGATGCCCTTCCCCGACGCGCACTTCGCCACCATTGTGAGCAACTCCGTGCTGGAGCACATCCCCGACGTGGATCCGGTGCTGCGCGAAGCGATGCGCGTGCTCCAACGGGGCGGCGCCTTCTACTTCTGCGTGCCGGGGCCGAACTTCCGGCAGTTTCTCTCTGTGGCGCGGGCGCTGGAGGCGCTGCGCTTGCGCGGTCTGGCCGAAGCCTACCGTCGCCTCTTCGACCGTATCACGCGCCACCATTACTACAACACGCCCGCGGAATGGATCGAGCGCCTCTCCCGCGTTGGCCTGCGGGTAGAACGTTGGTGGAGCTATTTCTCCCCGGCGGCGCTGGCGGCGCTGGAGTGGGGACATCCGTTAGGGCTGCCCTGTGTGTTGGCGAAGAAGCTCACCGGGCGCTGGTTGCTTGTCCCCACACGCTGGAATCTGGCGCTCACTGCTGCACTCCTGCGCCGCTACTACGCGGAGCCGCTGCCGGCGCAAGGCGCATACCTCTTCTTCATCGCCCGCAAGCTGTAAAAGAGGCAGGAAGCAAGAGGCAAGAAACAAGAAGCAAGAGGCAAGAAGCAAGATTTTTGTTCCTTGCCTCCTCCCTCTTGCACCTTGCCTCCTGCCCCCTGCATCTTGCATCTTGCCCCCTGCATCTTGCATCCTTTCTCCCCTGCTGTACAATGCCGGTATGCTGAAACACTGGCGTGTGTTTGCTATTGCTATCGTCTGGGCGATCTTGGGCGTGGCGAATCTGGTCCGCGCGGGGATGGCGGCGTACATTGCGCCTGCGTTGGCCGAGTATCCGCCGTCTGTGCCGCTGCTGCTGTTGGGAAGCGTGTACGGCTTGTGGGGCGCGATTTTTCTCGCAGCGGCGATTATCACCTGGCGGCGCAAAAGCAGCGGCGGCGCGTTTGGCCTGGCGCTGGCGTATCAGGCTGTGTTGTGGATGCTCAACCTGTTTGGCTATCGCTCCGCATACGCCCGCAGTCTGTGGCCCCGCGACCTGCTGCTGACCCTCATCTTTCTCGCGCTTATCGCCCTTGTGACCAGACGTAAAAAGGCTCAGTAACAACAGGGTGATTTTTACCGCGTATCTTCACCGATTGTGACTTCCATTCGTGAGGATTCGTGACAATTCGTGGTTAAGGAGAACAAACAATGACATACGTACCACAACGTTGGAAACTGGATGACTTGCTTGCGCCGGCTGGCTCGCCGGAGGTGGAGCAGTTTTTTGCCGACATCGAAACCCGGCTTGGCGAAGTCGAGGCGCTGCGCGACCGGCTGGCGCCGGACATGGCCGAGGAGGTGTTCCACAACATCCTTGCCCGCCTTGAGCGGCTCTACGCCGACGCCGGGCGGCTGATGGCCTACGCCTATCTCTGGTTCTCCGAGGATATCGCTAACCAGGACGCGCTGGCCTTTCGCGCGCGCGTGCAGCAATTCGGCGCCGATTTGCACAACCGTTTGCTCTTCTTCGAGCTGTGGTGGAAGGCGCTGGACGACGAGCCGGCGGCGCGGTTGATGGCGAATTCCGGCGATCTGCGCTACTATCTGGAAAGCCTGCGCCTCTTCAAGCCACACACGCTCAGCGAAGCCGAGGAGAAGATCATCAACATCAAGGACGTCAACGGCATCCAGGCGGTGAAGACGATTTACGATATGCTGACCAACGCCTTCAAATTCCACCTCACCGTGGATGGCGAGGAGCGGGAGTTGACGCGCGGGCAGTTATCGTTCTACGTCACCAGCCCCAACCCCGACCTGCGCGCAGCGGCGTATCAGGAGTTGTACCGCGTCTACGCGACCCAGGCCGACGTGCTGGCCTACGTCTACGCTGCCCGCGTGCGCGACTGGCAGGCCGAAAATCTGAAGCTGCGGGCGTTCGCCAGTCCGATCAGCGTGCGCAATCTCGAAAACGACATCCCCGACGCGGTGGTGGAGACGCTGCTGGACGTCATCCGCCGCAATGTGACGCTCTTTCAGCGGTTCTTCCGCTTCAAAGCACGGGCGTTGGGCGTGGAGCGTCTGCGCCGCTACGATCTGTACGCGCCGCTTGCCGAGGTGGAAAAGACGTATTCCTTCGACGCCGCCGTGCGGATGGTGGACGCAGCCTACCGCGCCTTCTCGCCGACGCTGGCCGATCACGCGATGCGCGTGCTGGAAGCCGAACACCTGGATAGCGAAATCCGCCCACGCAAGATGGATGGGGCGTTCTGCTATGGGCCGCTACCCACACTTACGCCCTGGGTGCAGGTGAACTTCCAGGGGAAAATTCACGACGTTTCGACACTGGCGCACGAATTG
The DNA here is from genome assembly GCA_019873725.1 of Chloroflexota bacterium. Classification (GTDB taxonomy): domain Bacteria; phylum Chloroflexota; class Anaerolineae; order B4-G1; family SLSP01; genus DSWT01. Next base: position 21,915 of record JAIOAS010000056.1, read on the forward strand.
GGGCACGCCGTCCACGCGATGATGGCGGCGGATCATTCGCCGCTCACCTTCCACTCGTCGCTGCCGATGGCGGAGACGGCGTCGGTCTTCGGCGAGATGCTGCTCAACGACAAGCTGCTGGCGGAGGAAACCGATCCGGCGGTGCGGCGCGCGCTCATCAGCACGCTGCTTGACGACGCCTACGCCACGATTGTCCGGCAGGGGTACTTCGTCATCTTCGAGCAGCAAGCGCACCAGATGATCGTGGACGGCGCGAAGCCCGACGACTTGTACGCGGCCTATCTCGCCAACCTGCGCGAGCAGTTCGGCGACGCGCTGGAGCTGAGCGACGATTTCCGTTACGAGTGGCTGGCGATCCCCCACATCTACGACCGGCCCTTCTATTGCTACGCCTACGCCTTCGGCAACCTGCTCGTGCTGGCGCTCTACCGCAAATACAAGGAACTGGGCAGGGCGTTCGAGCCGGACTACCTGCGCATCCTCGCCTACGGCGGCTCTGCCAGTCCCAACCACATCATCAGCGAGGCCGGTTTTGACATGACGTCGCCCGATTTCTGGCAAGGCGGGTTTGATCTGCTCGCCGCGATGTTGAGTGAATTGGAAGCATAATGCAAGAAGCAAGAGGCAAGAAGCAAGAAGCAAGAGGCAAGGGGCAAGAAAGAAGACAATCCTGCATCTTGCATCCTGCATCCTGCATCCTGTATCTTACATTCTGGAGGTTTACTATGCCTATTATTCGCAACACCGAAACTGGCCCTACCAAGCCACAATTCTCCGTCGGCGTGAACGTCATCCT
>JAIOAS010000057.1 GCA_019873725.1 Chloroflexota bacterium
CTGCGAGACGAGCAGCACCAAATAACGCCCATCGTCGGTCACTTCGGTGTAGAACCCCCATTCTTTGTGGTCAGGGCGTTCGTAGACGAGCACATCCTCCGTCTGTGGCGTGTTGAGGCGGTGCAAATAAACCTTCTTGTGATAGTTCGTCCCGGCGTACTCCGTCCCCGACTCCGGCGCAGCGTAACGCCCGTAAAAGAAGCCGCTGCTATCCGGCAACCACGCAGCCTCGCAGAACTTGCTCCACTCGACCACGTCCGGCAGATCCGCGCCGGTTTCGATGTTGCGCACCCGCCACGTCTTCCAATCCGAGCCGCTGGCGCTGACGGCGTAGGCCAGCCATTGCCCGTCCCAACTGACATCGGCGCCGGTCAACGCGACCGTGCCATCGGCAGAAAGCGCGTTGGGGTCGAGCAGCACACGGCCTTCATCGCCGGGCGTCGCCATCACATAAAGCACATCCTGGTTTTGCAAGCCGCTGTTGCGGAACTGGAACGTGCGCCCGCCGCGTTTGAACGGCGCGCCGAACTTGGGAAAGTCCCACAACTCGGTCAGCCGCGCACGGATCGCCTCGCGGCCCGGGATTTGTTCCAGGTAGGAGAACGTCAGCGCATTCTGCGCTTCGATCCACGCCTGCGTCTCCGGCGCGTTGAGGTCTTCCAGCCAGCGGTAGGGATCGGGAACGAGCGTCCCGTGATAGTCGTCCACTTGCTCAACGGTATGCGTATGAGGATAACGCAATCCGGTCATCATACGAGCCTCCAGGAAAAGATAGGGTCAGCAAACTGCATCAGCCAAAGTATACGTGCATCTGGGAAACTGAAAAGCCCACCCCTGGCACATATCAGGGTCACAACATCCACGCTCCGCGGGAAACGCCAGTTCCCCGTTTCAAGCTGCGAGAGGGCACAAACGCGAAGCTGGCGATCTGCTCGAAGCAAAATATAGTTGGGGCAAAAGCCAGATAAACGTCTGATTTAACCGCAGAGTTCGCTGAGAGCGCGGAGAAATTTCTGGCAACGCGGCGGACACTGCGTGCTCTGCGGTGCAATTTAAGAAAGTCGCCCCCATTCTGAAATGCACCCGGGAACTGTGACATATTGACCTGTCCGATTAGCCGTGCTACAATCTAAGTATGCTGGCTAAGCCCCAACCACCTGACTCATGACGATCTGACGAACAAAGACTATTTTCGGAGGTCACGATGCCAAAGGGAAAGAAGAACAACATTGAGCACCATCCTAAAGAAGCCGTGGTACAAGAGCCTGCCGCACCAGAAGTGAAGGCCGCCAGCGCGCCTCCACCGCCATCCCCAAAAGAGGACGGCAAACAGCCGCGCAAAAAACTCAAGCGGAAGGTCTACGAAGAAGAACTGCGCAAGCTTCATATCGAACTGGTCAAACTGCAATACTGGATCAAAGAAAAAGGCCTGAAGGTCGTCGTCATCTTCGAGGGACGCGATGCGGCCGGGAAGGGCGGCGTCATCAAGCGCATCACCGAATGTCTGAATCCCCGCATCTGCCGGGTGGAGGCGCTCGGCACGCCCTCGGACCGGGAGAAGACGCAGTGGTATTTCCAACGCTACGTAGCTCGCCTGCCCGCCGCCGGGGAAATGGTGCTCTTCGACCGCAGTTGGTACAATCGCGCGGGTGTGGAACACGTGATGGGCTTCTGCACCGAGGAGGAATACCGCGAGTTCCTGCGCTCGTGCCCCGAGTTCGAGCGGATGCTGATCCGCTCCGGCATCATCCTCATCAAGTACTGGTTCTCCGTGAGCGATGAGGAGCAGGAACGTCGCTTCCAGGCCCGCCTTGACGATCCCACCAAACGTTGGAAGCTCAGCCCGATGGATTTGGAATCGCGCAGGCGGTGGATCGAATACTCCAAGGCCAAGGATGAGATGTTCGCCCACACCGACACCAAGCAGTCCCCCTGGTACGTGGTCAATGCGGACGACAAGCGCCGCGCGCACCTCAACTGCATCAGCCACCTGCTCAGCCTGATCCCTTACGGCGATTTGACGCCCGAACCGATGACGCTGCCGCCACGCCAGCACGACATCGCCTACACCCGCCCGCCGATGGAATACCAGACCTTCGTGCCGGAGAAGTTCTAAGGAGAGCAAAACGTAAAACGTAAAACGTAAAAACGCAAAACGTAAAACGTGATGCGTAAAACACGCTCTTCAATTTACGTTTTACGCATTACGTTTTTTATCCAATGCCTCGCAAAATCATCCACCTGGATTTGGACGCATTCTTCTGCGCGGTAGAGGAGCTGCACGATCCCACGCTGCGCGGCAAGCCGTTTGCCGTGGGCGGACGGCCTGACGAACGTGGCGTTGTCGCCTCGTGCTCCTATCCCGCGCGGATGTATGGCGTCCATTCGGCGATGCCGATGAGCCGCGCGCTGCTGCTGTGCCCGCAGCTTATCGTCGTCCCCGGACGGCACGGCGTCTACGACGAATACTCGCAGCAGGTGATGGCGCACTGCTACAACCGCACCAACCTGGTCGAGCAAATCTCCATTGACGAGGCGTTTCTCGACGTGAGCGACCTGCGCCCGACCGGCGAGGCTATCGCCCGCGAATTGCAGGCCGCGATTTGGGATGAACTGGGCCTGCCCTGCTCGCTCGGCGTGGCGACCAACAAGCTCATTGCCAAGATCGCCAACACCGTTGGCAAGGCCGAAAAGCGCAGTGCCAGCCCGCCGATGGCGATCAAGGTCGTGCCGCCGGGCGAAGAGGCCGCTTTTCTCGCCCCGCTGCCCATCGGCGAACTGTGGGGCATCGGCCCCAAGACCGCCGCCAGCCTGGAAGGGCTGGGTATCCACACCATCGGCGACCTGGCCCGCTGGCCCGAGGCCGATCTGGTGCATCGCTTCGGCAAATCCGGCGCCGACCTGGCGCGGCGCGCCCGCGGCATTGACGAGCGCCCCGTGGTCACCGAGTATGAGGCCAAGTCGCTGAGCCGCGAGACTACCTTCGCCCACGATGTCACCGACGAAGCGATGCTGCGCCGCATGCTGCTACACCTCGCCGAGAGCGTGGGGCAGCGTTTGCGCCGCGCGCAGCTTCAGGGCAGCACCGTCAAGCTCAAGCTGCGCTGGGCGGATTTCAGCACAATCACCCGCCAAGTCACGCTGCCGGAGCCGACCGATCAGGACAACGCCATCTACACCGCCGCGCAACAGCTTTTCGAGCAGGCGTGGCCCAAAGGCAAGCCCGTGCGCCTCATCGGCGTCGGCGTGAGCAGCCTGGGACCGCCGATGCAGCAGTTGGGGCTGTGGGAGACGCCATCGGAGAAGGGGCAGCGCCTGCAAGAGGCGCTCGATGCCGTGCGCGAACGCTTCGGGCGCGCGGCGATCAAGCGGGCGAGTGATTTGGGGGAGTAGACGGTAAACGGGTGTTAGTAGGTGGCAGTAGACAGGGCGGGCTGCGCTGAGGGTTCGGATGCAACGCTATCGAACAGGCGCAATGTCAAATCAACGGCAAATACTTCGCTGAGTTTCTGCAAAAACCTGTATGTGGGATTAGCAAGGCCATTTTCCAGGCGGGAAATGTTGGCCTGGCGTGTGCCAACACGCTGCGCCAGCTCCTCTTGTGTCCACCCACGTTCTGTTCGCAGGCGAATCACGTCGTTCGCCAGATCCAAAGATCCAAAAGTGGCTTGAGTTGCTGCTCAACCCTGACATAGTCTGGATCCTGCCGCCGTTTTTCAAGATAAGCTTCATGATTCATCATTTTTTCTCTCTTTGCTGCGCTAAATAATCCTCATAATGCAGAATCGCGCGCGCTATCTCTGCATCGGGTACCCGTTCCGATTTCTTGACAATCCCGTGACTGAAGATAATCTTATTGCCATCGAAAAAGAAGTACAACCAGTAGCCATTCTACACGAGGAGCCGCAAATGAACAAACGCCCTTACAACACCCCTTACGCCGGTGATCACCTCAACCGCGTCGCCTTCCCAATGGGCGGGATCGGCGCGGGGATGCTATGCCTGGAAGGTACCGGCGCGCTCTCGCACGTCTCACTGCGCGGGCACGCGGACATTTTCAACGAGCCGTTGATGTTCGCCGCCCTCTCTTTGACGGCTGCGGGTGGATCACAATCCCCCCGTGTCGCCCGCGTGCTCGAAGGCCCCGTGCCGATGTGGAAGGCGTTTGGCACGCCCGGCGCGGGCAACGGCCTCGGCGGGACGAGCTACGGCCTGCCGCGCTTTGCTGAGGCGACCTTCGCGGCGCGCTTCCCCTTCGGCACGGTGACATTGCGCGACCCGAAAATCCCGTTGGATGTGGAACTCATCGGCTGGAGTCCCTTCACGCCGGGCGATGCAGATAGCTCCAGCCTGCCCGTGGCGGCGCTGGAATACCGGTTCGCTAACCGCGCCGATGTGCCGGTCGAAGCCGTCTTCTCGTTCCACGCGCGCAATTTTATGGCGCCCAACGCCAGCAACGGCGCGGTACTGGCTGCACCGGGCGGATTCACACTGGCTTACCCTGAAGAGCACGCGGCGTTCAGCGCCACCGTCGATTCCGAAGATGTCGCCGTGAACTGCGCCTGGTTTCGGGGTGGCTGGTTCGATGCGCTCACCATCGTTTGGAAGACAATCACGGAAGGCGCGACGCCGGAAGCCGACCCTCTTACTGAAGGCGCGCCCAGTCCCGGCGGCAGCCTTTATGTGCCGCTGCGCCTGGAACCGGGCGAAACGCGCACCATCCGCCTGCGTCTGGCCTGGTACGCGCCGGAGACCGGTTTGCGGGTGGGCAAGGACCCGGAATGTGCAGAAGGCGACGCCTGCGAGGGTGGAGCAGGCACGCACGTCCCCTGGTACGCGAGCGTCTTCCCCGACATCGACGCCGTCAACGCCTACTGGCGCACCCACTACGACGAGCTGCGCGCACGCACGGCGGCCTTCACCGACTGCTTCTACGATACCACGCTCCCGCCGGAGGTCATCGAGGCCGTCGCCGCCAACCTCACCATCCTCAAATCGCCCACGGTGCAGCGCCAGGTCGATGGGCGGCTGTGGTGTTGGGAAGGCTGCCACGACAAGGGCGGATGTTGTCACGGCTCGTGCACCCACGTCTGGAACTACGCGCAGGCGATCCCGCACCTGTTCCCCGATCTGGAACGCTCGTTGCGCGCCACCGAGTTCTTCGCCAGCCAGGACGAGCGCGGGCACCAGACCTTCCGCGCCAACCTGCCGATTCGCCCCGTGGCCCACGACTTCCACGCTGCCGCCGACGGTCAACTGGGCGGCGTGATGAAGGTCTACCGCGAGTGGCGCATCAGTGGCGACGAGCTATGGCTGCGCACATTCTGGCCGCAGGTGAAGCAGAGCCTCGATTACTGCATCGAGACGTGGGACCCCGACCACACCGGTACGCTGGTGGAACCCCATCATACCACCTACGACATCGAATTCTGGGGGCCGGACGGGATGTGTACATCGTTTTACCTGGGGGCGCTCAAGGCAGCAATGCTGATGGCGGATGCGCTTGACGAAGCGGTTCCCCTCTATGCCGAACTGCAGGAAAAGGGCATCGCCGTCATGCAGTCCGAGTTGTGGAACGGCGAATACTTCATCCAGAAAATCAAGTGGACGGGCCTACGCGCGGGCGATCCCACCCAGCAACAAAGCTGGAACGTGAACTACTCGCCGGAGGCCCAGGCATTGTTAGAAAAAGAAGGCCCCAAGTATCAATACGGCAACGGCTGCCTCGCCGATGGCGTGCTGGGCGCGTGGATCGCGGCGGTCTGCGGCGTGGGAGAATTTCTCGACCGCGAGCAGGTGCGCAGCCATTTGATGGCGGTGCATCACTACAATCTGCGTCACGACCTCTCCGAACACGCCAATCCGCAGCGCCCGGCGTTCGCCCTGGGCAAGGATGGCGGCTTGCTGCTTTGCACCTGGCCCCACGGTGACGCGCTCACGCTGCCCTTCGTCTACAGCAACGAGGTATGGACCGGCATCGAATACCAGGTCGCCTCGCACCTGATGCTACTCGGTGAAGTGGAAGCCGGGCTTGAGATCGTCCGCACTGCCCGCGACCGTTACGATGGCCGCGTGCGCAATCCCTTCAACGAGTACGAGTGCGGGCACTGGTATGCGCGTGCGATGGCGTCCTACGCTCTGCTGCAAGGCTTGACCGGCGTGCGCTACGACGCGGTGGAGAAGGTGCTCTATATCCAGCCGAACATCCCCGGTGATTTCCGCGCTTTCCTCAGCACGGCGACTGGCTATGGCACGGTTGGTGTGCGGCATGGCGAGCCGTTTGTAGAAGTGAAGTCAGGCGTGATTCTGGTTGACAAACTGGCGTACACACCCTATGCGCAGAAATAGAGGTACTGCTTATGGGTGGGTGCATTTCAGTTCGGGGGAAAAAGCCAGATAAACGCATGATTTAACCGCAGAGTTCGCTGAGAACGCGGAGAAATTTCCGGTAACTCTGCGGACACTGCGTGCTCTGCGGTGTAATTTAAGAAAAGTCGCCCCCATTCTGAAATGGACTCCTTATGGGCATTCTGGTAGCATGAAAATTTGCTATTCTGCTATAATGGAAGAGAGGACCTAAGGAGGCAATATGGCAGTCTTAGAGAGTTTGCTCGAACCTAATCTGATTCGTTGGCAATTCGATCAGTTGATAAAGAGTGGGTTATATTCTGATGAACAGACTGTACTGCGTAATGCTTTGCAAGCACTGTTTCAAGTCAACCCCCGGATTAAAGTCAAAATGCTTGTCAATGCTTACGCGGCCGGGGATATCAGCCTGGGCCGGGCGGCTGCGATGTTGGGTGTTTCGCAAGAGGAGATGAAAGACATCCTGCGCGAGGCGGGAGTTTCAATTCACCTGGGACCGCAAACGAGCCAGGAGTGTCTCGATGATGCCCAATACGCATGAGCTGTGGTCAAAGAGTCTGAAGTTTGTCCTTGATACCACGCTTCTGTCTAACTTTGCGATTGTTGAGCAGATATCACTGCTAGAAACTCTGTATCGCGGCAAGGCTTGCACCACGTTGATGGTCGCTGATGAACTTCACCACGGCTTGTATGCCGGATACCATCAGCTCCAGTCTGTTGAAGAAATTTTGACACCCCTTCATCCCAGCGGTTGGCTGCCGGTTCTGTCTCTGGAACTGGCTGAAGAAAAGAAACTGTACACCCAATTATCTCCTCCACTGGCATCTGGCGAGGCTTCTTGTCTGGCGATTGCTGTTGCGCGCGGGCTTGTGTTAGGAAGTGATGATCTGGCCGCGCGACGTATGGCATACAGGAGAAATGTACGCTTGACAGGCACAATCGGCATTCTTATCCGCGCAGTCCGGGAAGGATACTGGTCGTTAGCCAGGGGCAATGAGGTTCTTGCTCAAATGATAGCCCTGCAGTACCACGCCCCTGTTACAAATTTGGATGATCTGATATAACCCCTGCCTTGGTCATACGCAAAATGCTCCTTCGTTTCTGGGCCTCCGGTGTGCTCGCCTTCAAGCGTCTGCTCGCGCAGCGTGGACTGGCGCTGGCGATTCTGTTGGGCTTAGTCGTCGCCATTGCGCTGGTGATGAGCATCCCGCTCTACGCCGAAGCCATTTACTATCGGGTTTTGAGCGAGGGCCTGTTTTCCGATACGCCCCAGTATCGCGGCCTGGTGATCCGTCCTCCTGTCGCCCTGGTGTTGCGCTATTCGGGTTCGTTGACGGCGCCGATCCAATGGGAAGACATCGGCCCGCTGGATAGCTACTTCGCGGCTCAGGTTTACCGCGATTTGAAGTTGTCGCCTTCGCCCAACGTGCCCGGCGCGCGGCTGTTCAACACCGGCACGTTCGGCCTCTTCGCGGCCAAAGATGCCGAGCGGGTCGCCGAGATTCAACCGGCTTACCGGATTGGGCTGGCCGGTATCGGCCACCCCGAGCAGCACATCCGCATCATCGAAGGCGCCTTTCCGGCAGACACTGCACCTGCTACGGGCGCGTTCGAGATTGCGATTGGCAAGGCCATCGCCGAGAAGATGGGCATCCACATCGGGGAAACGTATATCGCGTATGACCTCCGCGCGCTGCACAGCTACGGAACTAACCCGGCCAAATTCGAGATGCGTGTCGCCGGAATATGGGAACCCCTCGACCGGCGCGCCGAGTTCTGGGACTACAGCCAGCTTCCCGTCGACAACCTTGTGTTCGTGGCCGAAAGCACGTTCGCCAACCGCATCAGCCCGCTCCTGACGGACGAAATCTACCAGGCGCTCTGGTACCTGCCGATGGATGCAGACGAAATCTACCTGAGCGATATCGAGCCATTGTTAGCCCGTATCGAGCGTCTGCGGCGCACCGTCACTCAAATCCTGCCGGGGACAATCCTGGATACCGACGCCATCAAGGTCTTGCAGCGCTACCAGACGGCGGCCAACGGCTTGATGGTGCTCTTGTTTGCGTTCAGTGTGCCCATTATCAGCCTGATCGTGGTCTTTGTCGTGCTGGTCATCAGCTTGATGGTGGAGCAGCACCGCAACCAGATCGCCGTCCTGCGCAGCCGTGGGGCGACTGCCATACAAGTAAGTACAATCACGCTGTTGGAAGGCATCCTGCTTGGCGGCGTGGCCCTGTTGCTCGCCCTGCCCCTCAGCCTGCTGCTGGCCTATACGATCGGACAGGTGCGCAGCTTTCTGGATTTCACGCTGGCGACCGATTTGCGCGTGGGGATGACCTGGAGCACGGCGCGGCTCGGCCTGGTGGCGATGGGCGTCACCCTGATCGCCCAGGTCATGCCGGCGCTGGAAGCGGCGCGGCATACCATCGTCACGTACAAACAGGAGCGCGCCCGCACCCTGCGCCCACCCTGGTGGCAGCGCGCGTGGCTGGATGTGCTGCTCCTGATCCCGGCGGGATACGGTGCGTATGTATTGCAGCAGCAGGGCAGTCTGGTGACCGCGACCGAGACGCTACCCGCCGATCCGTTGCAGAATCCGCTGCTGTTCCTGGTACCGGCCCTGAGTCTCTTTGCCCTGGCGCTGATCATCCTGCGCGGGCTGCCCTGGCTGATGAAGGTGCTGGCCTGGCTGGGCGCCCAAACGCGCAGCGTGGGCTTCCTGCTCGCCGCCCGGCAACTGGCGCGCGCGCCCGGCCTCTACGCCGCACCGCTGGGCCTGCTCATCCTCACCCTGAGCCTGGCGACCTATACGGCGTCGCTGTCCGCCACGTTGGAAGACCACCTGCACGACCAGCAGTTCTACGCAGTGGGGGCCGAGGCGAGCCTGGTCGATACCGGCGACGTGCGCGGCGGGGGGGACATCCCAATGCCGGACCGACCTGGTAGCGAGAGCGGAGGCTGGCATTTCCTGCCGGTGTCCGAGTATCGCACCGTGCCCGGCGTCGAGGCGGCGGCGCGTATCGGGCACTATCGGGCGCTCGTGCAGACAGGCGACGGCTTCAAGCCCGGCACGTTCATCGGTGTGGATCGCGTGGATTTTTCGCAGGTCGCGTTCTGGCGGCCGGATTTTGCGTCTGTCTCGTTGGGCGAACTGATGAACCAGCTTGCCATCACCGGGAACGGCATCCTGCTGCCCAGAGACTTTATGGACACGTATTACCTCCAAGTCGGCGACACCGTCAACGTCACCGTGCTGGCGTATGAGACGTCCACCGTGCTCCCGCTCAAGATTGTCGGCCGTTTCGACTATTTCCCAACGTGGTATCCGGAGACCGGCCCGCTGGTGGTGGGCAACCTGGAGCATTACTTTTTACAGGCCCAGACCCAGCTTCCCTACCAGGTATGGCTGAACACACAGCCCGATGTGGATTACGACCAACTGGCGGCGGCGCTGTGGGAGATCAACAGAGGCTCGCAAGATATGCTCGTGGCTGCGCGGCGCATCCTCAAAGCGCAACAGCAACCGGAACGACAGGGACTTTTCGGCCTCCTGTCGGTGGGCTTTGGCGCTGCTGCCGTGCTGACGGCGCTGGGCTTTATCCTGTACGCCCTCTCCTCGTTCCGCCGCCGCGCCGTCGAATTGGGCGTGCTGCGCGCGATGGGCCTCTCTACGCGCCACATGACGGGGTTCGTGGCCTGGGAACTGATTTTCCTGCTCGTCATCGGCAGCGCCGCCGGGACGGGGTTGGGCATCTGGGCCAGCCACACCTTCGTCCCCTTCCTGCAAGTCGGCGGCGACCTGACCGCCCACACGCCGCCGTTCGTCGTCGAGATCGCCTGGCCGGCCATCCTGCGCCTCTACGCCCTGTTCGCAGCCTTGTTCGTCGTCGCGCTCGCCGCATTGATCCGCGCGCTCGTGAAGATGAAGCTGTTCCAGGCGATTAAGATGGGGGAGACGGTGTAGCGATCAGCCGGCAGCTATCAGCCAGAAAAGGATAGCAAAGTATGAACATATTGGGGGATGTGCGGCTTCCCGTTCGGGCCGCTCTCCGACCGCGCCCGCCGATGCCTGACGCCACAGCGGCGCGGTCAGAGAGGCTTTATAGATACTTTTTTATCCTGTAAATCCTGTTAATCCTGTCCAAAGAACCAACCGCGTAACTCCTGTCCGGTCTTCCCTACTGCACCATAAACGTCCCACACCCGAAGTGCGTGTAATTCCCCACATGCACAATGGAGGCCAGTTCCAGGTAGGGGATGAGCGCCTCTGGAATCAGCGCGGGGAACGTCTGCCAGCCGATCCAGCGGCCCCAGCCGTCTTTCGGCGCAGGCAACAGGTGATGCCGCCGGTGTTGCCCGGCCTGTTGCAGCGTGTTGAAGGCGTCCCAGAGCGGCGCTTGCGTCTCGGCCGGCAGCAAGGCCCATACATCTTCGGGCGTGGCGCGCTTGCCGAGCAGGAGCGGGGCCAGGCGTGCCATCAGGGCGTGGACAATCCCTTCGAGGGTGGGAATATCGCCTTCGGCAATCACGGTCTGCTGTTGCCGACGGCGTTGGCGCTTGGTCAACTGCTTTTGCTGTTGCAGACGCACGTACAACGCGGCGGACGGCGCGGCAAAGTCGAACGGCGTCAGCCAGGTGAGACGCTGGAAACGTTGCGCCGGCGCGTCAAAGGGCAGTCCCTCCGCCCATTGCGTGGAGGTGGCGCGGTAGTCGAGGCGCAACTTGCCGTCCGTGACCACCGGCTCCCACTGCAACCCGCGCGCGGCGTAGATGGCCTGGATGTCGAAGCGCCCCCATAACCCGTTTTGCGTCTTCCAACGCGCGTCGGTGGTCAGCGCCGCCGCCTCGAACGCCGGCAGCAGGTATTCCAGGAACACGCCGTGATCCGCGCTCGCGCCAAACAACTTGAGTTCCCACACCAGCTTTTCGCCAATGCCGTAAAGCGGCTTGAGAGGATAGGGACGCAGCACCACGTCCAACGGCCAGGGCGCGGCGGGGATAGCGGTCAGCGCGAAGGCATCTTCGGGCGCGGCGGCGCCACCGTAGGCCTTGTCCCAGGCGGCGCGCGTCTTCTGCCACTCGCGCGCCTCCGTCGAGGGCAGCCGCTCCGTGATGAGCGCGCCGAGCACGGTGGAGAGCGCGGTCGCCAGGTCATCCGGCGGTTGCGCCAACGGCTGGTTGATGCGCCACACCACCAGATAACGGATTAAATTCAGGCTTTCAGTAATAGGTGACATACTCGGCCAACGTGTAGAGCAGTTTGATTTGCGGTTGCGTCCAGCGGCGAATCTTCCAGGCGTTGAGCATATCCTTCGCCTCCGCGCTGAGTTGTCCTACAAAGCGGCCCCAGAAGAACTGCGCCTCGTGGTCGTCCTCGATTTTCAGCAACTCGCGCAGCGCGTTTTGCTCTTCGGGACGCAGGAGCGTGCGGAAAATGGCCGCCATCTCCAGGAAATTGACAAACTCGCTCACCTCGAACGTGAGCACCCCGGCGCGGTCGTACTCGTGCAGGTGGAAAATCTGGTGCGGCGCGGAGATGAAGCGCACGCGCAGGCAATCCATCGGGAAGCGCGTCTCCAGGTAGTGGATGCGGCAGAGCATATCGCGCATCGAGACGGCCTTGCCACCCGTGGTGGGGAAGATTTGCAACAGCCCTTTGAGGTCCGGGCCGTGGTAGAGCAGCAACTCTTGCAGCCAGACCTTCAACTCGCGGCGCGGCGCGACCAGGAGGAAGTGCTGGTCGTCGTGGGCATACGCGCCGAGGATATGCGCATCCTTGAAGCCATGCCCGGCGTGGAACTGGCGCGGCAGCTTGTTCACGTAGCCCCAAATCAACGTCACGTAGCGCGCCACCTGCCCCAGGTTTCGCGCGTCGTTGACGATGACGCCGCACACGTCGCAGTAGCGATTGTGGGGCGCGCGGCGCGGGTAAATGCCGCAGCGTTCGCACAGCCCGTGCAGCGCCGAAGGCGGCGTTCCGACATCCTCGCCTACCGCCAGGATGTCGGGATACGCCGCCAACAGTTGTAACGTTGCCAGCAGTTCGCCACCAGTGCGACTCTGGCGCAACCAATCATAGGGTGTCAGCATTGAGCAACTGCCGCAGGTTGGTGTAGTGGGCTATCACGCGCGGGTTGCGCCACTTTTCGGCGTCGAGCGGCTGCTGCCAGTCTGTCTCGCTATCGCTGTTGTAGCGGCGCGACCAGTCAATCAGATAGCTTTCCGGCAGCAGATGCAAGCGCAGGCTGCCGAAGCCGAGGTAGCGGTGATGCCCCACCTTGTGCGCCAGATTCGGTTCAAGCGTGAGGCACCACAGCAGCCGTTGCAACTCTTCATCTTCCAGGTTCCAGAAGCGCACGCTGAACCGCGCGCGTGCGCCGGGCAAGATCGCGCGGAAGTAGCTCGCCTGCGCGGTATCCGGCGCGAAGGCGTCCAGCGGCTTCACAATCGGCGCGAGGGGCGTGTGCGGGAACAGCCGCCAGGTCTGCGCGACGCGGTGCTTGGGCACGCCCTTATCGGCGGAGTGCGTCCAGCTCTTATCCGCCGGGACGTAGAGCCAGCCGGAGTACGGGTACGGCGTCTTGTACCACGCCAGCTCCGGCGCGTCGAACATCCCGAAGCTAATGGACAGGCGCCCCATAATCGCCTGGTTCGTCCCCGTCCCCACCCAGCCGAAGAGACTGTCGACGGGATTGAGGCGGCTGAGGTCGCTACTCAGTGCGCGGGAGTCGCTGGCGATGGCGTAGATGTGGCGCAGCATCCCCTTGAGGCTGCGGCTCGGCAGGGCGTAGGCGCGGGTCTCGGGCCGCTGCGCTGCGTCCGGCGGGGACATCGAGAAGAAGTCCCACCCGTTCACCGGCAAGCCGTCCACGTCCGCCCGGAACGAAGGCGCGCCGCTCTCCTGGATGTGCAGCGGGGTGAGCACTTCCGCTTCGAGGAACAGCATCCCGCAGTTGCCGCCAAAGGCGCGGTGCGAGATAAAGCCCGCGCGCGCCGTGGGCGGGACTTGAATGGATTGTTGCAGCGTGAGCGGCTGCGTCCCTTGCAGCGCAGCAGCCGCGTCGTCGCCGGTTAGCGTGAGGTGGCGCCACAGGCCATCCTGCGTCAGGGCCGGCGATTTGAGGAACTGCGTGGTGAACACATCCTGCGGATTGCCGGTGTACCAGTCGAGCGCGGTGATGTCGGCCTGCACCCACCCGAAGCCGCTGGTCTTCTCGCCACCGAGCGGGATGTCGCCCCGCTGGAAGTCGTCCAGCAGGTGACAGAGCAGCGCCATTGCTTCCAGATCGTCTTCCGCCAAATCCTGGATGTCTAGTTGCATTTGGAACACCAGTTGGTTGCCATAAGCGAAGAGATAGTCCGTCTTCGCGCTTTCCACCGGCTGGCCGGTCGCGGGGTCCATCCGCACGCCGTCCATCGAACACCAGGCGCGGTCGGGGTCAATGGGGTCGGCGAGATAGGCGTCGGAGAAGAACACCATCCCCACGCGCCCCTGTTCGCCGAAGAGCCGGTTCAGCACATCGTCGGTTTTGCGCGACTCGCCCCACAGCGTCTTGAGCACCTGCGAGGCGCGGCGGCGGAACGCGCCCTTGAGCGTGCTGCCGGGGATGTAGATTTCCCACGCGCCGGCCGTCTGCGCCGACGGCGACCAGGTGAGCATCCGCATAAAGACGGTGTCGTAGGGCTTGCCGTATTTGCGCGCGACTTCGCGGTTGGCGGGGCCGCCGGAACGGAAGTCCACGTTGTAAGCCTGCGCCAACTCCTGCCGCGTGCGGTCGCGGTAGCCTTCCAGAAAGGCAATGAAGTTGCGGTCGTTGGTGATGCTCTTGCGCAGGTTGCCGGGGTGCAGCATGTGCCGGTAGCGCACGCGACGGTGTTCGTCCTGGAATGTCTGCCAGGCGGCCACACCCACGCCCTCCGGCGGCGTGCGGCTCCCCCATTGCGCCTCGCTGATTTTGCCTTCGAGGAGCAGCGTCTTGATCTTCAGGTGCGCTTCGCGGTTGCTGATTTCGGCGTCCACCCAGGCGTCACTTTGCAGCAGATTGACCTGCTGATCCACCTGTTCGTAGAGGCGGGGCAGGAGGGATTGGCACGCGGCGGTGAGATAGGCGGTGAGGTCGCCTTCGTCGTGGACACGCTGCGCCACTTCGGCCTTTACCGTGTCGTCCCATCCAAACGCCTCCGCGACGGTTGCCCAGATTTCCGGCGACAGTTCCGCGCGCGTCTCGGTGCGGACTTCCATCGCTTTGACCAGGCGGCCGGCCATGTTCGCTTTATCCTCCAACGCCGCTACGAAGGCTTTTTGCGCCGCTTCTTCACTGGGGAAGGGCGTGTCGCACAGCGGTTCAGCGGCCTGCACCACCTTCTTAGCAAGCGCGTACTTGCCCTTGCTCAACTTCGCCAGCGCCGCCGAGGTCAGCACCCAGGTCTGCGCTTCGCCACTGGAGTGCTCGTGCAGCCAGACCGCGATGACGCGCGGCAGGTAACTCGCCAGCTTGCGCTTCCAGTCCGCCGTGTTCAAGATCGGCCCACCGATGACCATTTCCAGGCGTTGGCGGATGGGCGTGGGCAGGTCGCGCATGGCCGCCACGAGCACCTGGCCTTCAATCGCGGTGAATGACGGCTGGCCGGGGTCTACCTTGCCCCAGTTCCAGCCCACCAGCAGGGGGTTGAGCGCGTCGAAGGTGAGCGAAATTTTGAGATGATTGGCCTCTGCGGCAACGCGCGGCGTCTTTTCCGGCACCGGCAACGGCTCGTCCAGTTCCAGGCGCAGGCGGCCCAGGCCCTTGCTCTTCCCCGCACCGAACCAGAAGCGCCCCGCCGCCAGTTCTGCGAGCAGATAGTAGAGCCGCGCGGCGTTGTCGCCCTCTTTGAGCACCGCGTCGTCCACGCGCATCCCAAAATCAAAGACCGCATTGCGGAAGACAGTCTCCATCTTGTAGTTGGCGTTGGCTTCCGAGGACCAGCGGTCTTCATCCAGGCGCAAGCCCATCCGCAGATCGAAGAAATGGTCGCGCGTGTAACTGCCGGTTTGCAATTCGCAGGTCACGCGCGTGATGAAGCTGTGCGGCATCGGCGCGCCGTACAAGCGCCGCCACAGGCGCTCCAGCAAGCCGAAGTTGCGCCCGCTGTTGTCCACGCCGATGAAGGCATCCATCAGTGCGGACGCCGTGCCCGAAATCTCGCCCGCCAGCGACACCAGCCGCTGCGTGCCGTCCCCATCGCGCGTGAACAGCGTCTTGCGCGCGTTCCCGCGATAAATGGGGGTTTCTGCAATGAGCTTGCCGTGTAGATTCATCGTGAGCCTCCTTCAGAAATCGTAATTCGTAACTCGTAATTCGCCATCGTAATTTTTCATAGATACCGGATAGTGTATCACGAAAAAGGCTAATGGTCAAAATCGCACACGGGAGTAGAATGGAGTTGCGACTTTGCGCAGGTAGGACGCATTTTGCACCTATTTCTATGTGCATCTCATTTTAATTTGGGTATGTTTCAACTGAGGCTGGTACGGTCAAAGACCGGCCATAGCACGCTGGGGCCGGTCTCCGACCGCGCCTCCTAACTGAAATGAAACACACCCTTCTATACCAACCACACGGTAAAATTTCCTTAATTTCTGTCAGCAGATTGCGCGCTGTAAATCGGTCAAAGAGGCTTCAATCCGGTCATCGGCATAAGGAGGAAAGCACGAATCGAAAATTTGTCACGTTAGGACACATTCCACCAAAGGTGTGCTATACTTGAGTATAGACGGGAGGTAACAAAATGACGCTAATGCTCAATGTAACTGATGCTTCAATGAGTTTAACACAACTCCTAAAACGGGCGCGACAAGGAGAAGATATTATCATTGTCGAAGGCGAGAAACCGGTTGCGCGTTTTGTCCTACTGGACAAAAAAAACATCAAACGTGCGCCAGGCACGGCTAAAGGTCAAATTATTATAGCCGATGATTTCGATGCACCTTTGCCGGAATTCATACAAGAGGCATTTGAGGCATGAGACTTTTATTAGATACCCATACATTTTTGTGGTGGGTCACAGATGACGTGCGGCTGTCATCGCAAGCGTACGCTTTAATGACAGATGGAGATAACGAGTTATACTTTAGCGCTGCCAGTGGTTGGGAAATTGCCATCAAAGCACACTTAGGCAAACTAAAACTACCGGACAATGCCCCCCAGTTTGTAATGGCACAACTTGCCATAAATGCCATTGATATCCTGCCAGTTCAACTTCACCATGCACTTCATGTCTATACTCTCCCAATGTATCACCGTGACCCCTTTGATCGCATGTTGATAGCGCAAAGTCAACTTGAAGAATTGCCCATTATCACTGCCGATCCACAAATCAGCAACTATGCCGTTAACGTCATCTGGTAGTGGCGAATATCACTACCACAAAGTATTTAAGTCCCCTGAACATGGTTGGTAAAGTCCAACTTACCCATCAAGCAGCAAAATTTGAACGGAGGCAAAATTATGAAAATCACCGACGTAAAATGCGCCATTATCGGCCAGAATCCCGTGGTGCGCATCACCACGGACGAGGGCATTGACGGCTTCGGGCAGGCAGAATCCACCAAGCCTTATCTCAAGCCGCACGTCCTCTTCTACAAACAGTGGCTCCTCGGGGCAGACCCCACCAACGTAGAGCGCGTCATGCTGCGCATCCGGCGCATGGGCAGCTTCAAGCCGTGGGGCAGCGCGGTCAGCGCGATCGAGATGGCGCTGTGGGACATCGCGGGCAAGGCCGCCGGCCTGCCGGTCTACAAACTGCTCGGCGGCAAGGTGCGCGATAAAGTGCGCGTCTACAACGGCAGCGTCCGTTTCCCGATGAACGGCTACACGCCGGAGGACTATGCCGAGAACATGGCGAAGATGAAGGCGTCACCGGAAAACTTCAGCATCATCAAGCAGGGCATCGGCTTTCACAGCCCAATGCCAAGCCGCGTGCCCAACTTCTTCTACGGAGACGTGGAATCGGGTGCGCCCCACTCCAATCGCGGCCTGCTGACCGAGCGCGGCCTCAAGCACGTCATCGCGTGCGTCGAGGCGATGAAGGACGTGCTCGGCGACGAAGTGGGGCTGGCCCTCGATTGCGGCCCCGGCTGGATGCCCACCGACGTCATCCGCCTGGCGCGAGCGCTGGAACCGCTCAACATTATGTGGCTCGAAGATACCATCAACGGCGACTACAACCCCTACGTGCTCGCCGATGTCTACCGCGACATTACGATGAGCACCTCCACGCCCATCCACACGGGCGAGCAGATTTACCTGCGCCACAACTTCAAGGAACTGATCGAGCGCCAGGCCGTCAACATCATCGGGCCGGACCCGGCGGATGTAGGCGGCATCGCCGAACTGAAGTGGATCGCCGAGTACGCCGATCTGCACGGCATCTTGATGGCGCCGCACGGCACGTTCGACGGCCTCATCGGCCTGGCGGCGCTTGTGCATGCGGCGGCGGTGATGCCACAGAACTACATCGCCTTCGAGTATCCCACCGGCAAGCCTGAATGGTGGTACGACATCGTCGAAGGGCTGCCCAATCCCATCGTCAAAGACAGCCTGATCGAGGTGTGGGATCGCCCCGGCCTGGGCGTCACCTTCAAAGTGGAGGCAGCGCGGCAGTATCTTGCCGAGGAAGATAAGGACTTCTTCGATTAGGTCCAATTGCATCCTGGCAGGCATAGCGTATAATAAGGATATCATTGACGGGGAGGTGAACAATGCGCAAATTCATGGTCTTTCTTGCCGGTCTAGTCGTCGGTTTATGGACAGGGGGTGTGTTAGCGATGCTTTTCGCACCGCAGTCCGGCGCCGTATTGCAGCAGCGCATCCGCGAAGGCATCGAACGATTGATAGAAGAAGGCAAGTCGGCAGCAGAAGCCCGGCGGCAGGAGCTTGAGGAACAGTTGGAGTCGTTCAAACAGGGGCGACCGATTGTCTTGCAAGCAGGTGAACCGCAGGCAGACTAACGATTATTTGGGATACGACAAACGGCGGGGAATTCCCCGCCGTTTTTTTTGTGGTGCGAACGGCTTTCAGCCGCCGGAGGCCTGCACAAATGCCTCAAACAACGGCCACATCGTTGGTGACGCTTTCACCATCGCTTCAGGATGCCACTGCACGCTGATGCAGAACGGGTGCCCAGGTATCTCCACAGCCTCGATCACCCCATCTGGCGCGTGACCGGTTACGACAAGTCGGTCGCCTGGGGTTTTGACCGCCTGGTGATGCGCACTGTTGACATCAAACGTTGTCCCGCCCAGAATGGCTGCCAGCCGGCTCTCCAGGGTCAACGTGACACTGTGCGCTATGGTCTCCATGGGCTGAGTTGCCACATAAGCGTGATCCAGTGCGTTGGGAATATGCGCGGTGATATCCTGGTACAGTGTACCACCCAAAGCCACGTTGAGAACTTGATGCCCCCGACAGATCGCCAACAAGGGCCGCTCCGTCGCCAACCACTGCCGCATCAATCCCAGTTCGGCGAAATCCCGCTCGGCATCCACCTGGCCCATCCACGGTTCGCTTTCTTCACCGTAAAGCTGGGGATCGATGTCCCCCCCACCGGAAAACAGCAAACCATCCAGCCGGGCAACGAGCACTTCCCAATCCGCTTCCATTGTCGTCGGCGGGAGCACAACCGGCGTCCCCCCGACGCGCTGGATAGCGCGGATGTACGTCTCGCCAACAGCACACATCGCTATATGCGACAAACGGGCGGAAGTATCCTTCCGCCCGGTAATACCGATCAGCGGCCTGCGTAATGTCACGGGCGCCTACTTGCGCAATTCCTTCAGGCGGGCCGCCTTGCCTCGCCGATCGCGCATGAAGTAAAGCTGCGCGCGACGCACCTTGGAATGGCGGACCACCTCGATCTTGTCGATACGCGGTGAGTAAAGCAGAAACGTGCGCTCCACACCGATGCCGTTTGAGGCTACACGCCGTACCGTGAAATTGGTATTGACACCGCCCTTGCGCAGGCGGATAATCGTCCCTTGAAAGACTTGAATACGCTCACGGTCCCCTTCAACGATGCGCACGTGGACTTTGACAATATCACCAGGTTGCAATTCTGGGATGTTGACATTTGGCTTTGCCATCTGGCGTTCCAACGATTGTACCAGGTTCATTTAATCCTCTCCCCGAAAACAGCTTTTTTCAAAAATCAACCGCCAGAACTGGCGGCAAAGGAAAATTATACCATAGTCTGCTGGATTGGCAATTACAGACTCAACTGGGGTGCATTTCAGAATTGGGGCGACCGTTCCTTAATATCGTGCCGCAGAGGTCACAAAACACACAAAGGAACACCGGCTTTACTACTTCACCCGTATCCGCCAGCCTGCCTGGAGATAGTCGGGATCACGCGGCAGGCCGCGACTTTCCCACAGATGCGCGTTCCATGCCCAGAACTGCTGCTTGGTCAACCCGTGGCGTGTGATGATACCCCATACTGTATCGCTGGCAGTAACGGTGATATAAACAGGTTGTGGAATATCCGGCATCCCGGCAACCGTTGGCTCAGGCGTAGCAAGATGCGTCGATTCTTCCTGACAGCGGACATTGAGCGATTGCAGCAACGGCCACAGCGCCTTTTCCGTGTTGGCGACGTGGTAAACGCTAAAGAAATCCAGTCCGTGCCGGGCCAGTTCCTCGATCCAGGGAATCAACTCCTCCGGCAAGAAAGCCGGTCCCGCGAGCCGGTACAACGGCGACAATACCGGGTAGACTTCCGGCGTTTTGTCCCAGATCAAGCTGAGAGTATCCAGGGTCTGGTAAATGTCCCGGTGAATGACCTGTTTGGGATCGTTGCCCCAGGCCGCAAAGGCCAATGGCATCCAGCCGGCCTGACAAAGCGGCGCGAGCACATCCAGAACGCGCGGATCGGGCAGGTGCGCCGGCGGTGGGGTCGCCAGAAAGAGCCGCTCGCGCGGAAACTCGACATTGTCCAGCGCCGCAGCCAGTGGCTGCATCTGCGTCCCTGTCACCATCGCCGCGCCGAGGAACAAAACCGTGGCTTCGTAGCCGAACGTTTGCGCTTCGACGATGGCTTTGAGCGCATCCTGAGGCGCGCGGTCGGTGATCTGCACCCAGGCCAGCGGATGAAAGCCGAGCGCACGCACGCGCTTGACCATCGTGCGCGTCGTTTCAGGAAAATAGTAAGGGCCGTGGCCCACTTTGACCAACAGATACGTTGCGCCAGTGCTGGCAGCCATCTCCGCCGCGCGCTGCAGGTCATACGAATGGGCCAACCACAGTCCCTTTCCACAAAGTTTTGCCATCGCCCACTCCACTACAAAAGTGGGTGTCATTATAAACGGGATCGCGCGCTTGACAAGCCTCGACTGGTCTTTACAATGGGGGGTATGGTGAAAGCACGCTGGTACCGAACACTGACGCGGGGGCAACGCCGGATATTGTTGGGAATGTTCGTCAGTCTCATCGCCGTCCTGGGATTGCTCGGTTGGAACGTGTGGCGCGCCATCAGCCTCCCGCAGACGCCCTCCCCACTTCCTACCCCTACCCCCAGGCCGACACTCACGCCATCCCGCACGCCCTCGCCTACCCTGACCCTCCCTCCCTCAGCCACCCCCACAGCGACGCCGCTGCCCCCCTTCGACATCGCGCAAGCCGGGATGATCGCCAGTGGGGTTTACGATGCGCGCGGGCGACTGTCGCGCTGGAGCACACCGTTAACGTTAGTGAATGACAAGCTCGGAATGTCGGTCATCCTTTACCGGCTTTACGACGCCTATCCACCGTTCGTGTTACAGCTTGAGCCTTATCTAAAGGCGTTGCGGCTGTGGTTCTGGGAAGAGGTGCGCGTCGACCCTGTGGCACAGGCTCCGGCAGTGGGTGCCCTGTATGCCTCAGACACCGAAGAGCTATACCTGCGGCGCGATTGGCCCGGCGCGCGCGACGTGCTGGAATGGCAAATCGCCTACGGCTACGCGCGAGCGGTTCCCGATCAATACGGCGACCTGCCCCGCTTGATCAAAAACGCAGATTCGCTGGATCACCGGCTGGCTCTGGCTGCCGTGGGCGATGGCGACGCGCTCTTCTCGCTGTGGCGGTATGCCGGCGCTGCACCGGGCAGCGCCCAGGCACAAGCCCTGACCGGCGTGATCGCCGACGCCGTCACACCACGCTGGCGTCTGATTACCGATCCCCTGCTGGATGACCTCTCGCAGCTCTCCCTCAGGTTGGGCGACGCCTTTGTGACCGAGTTGTACGCGCAGGGCGGCGCGGCAGCCGTCGATGCGGCTGTGCTGCGTCCACCGCGCTCCACTGCGCAACTACTGCACATCGAGCGTTATCTCGCCGATGATATGCCTCAGGTACTGACACCCCTCCAGCCACAATTGGAACGTGGGTGGGTGTTGAGTGCCACGGATACCCTCGGCGAGGCACTGCTGCGTCTGGCACTCTTGGAATGGAGCGGCGGCGCGATCCCGGCGGACAAGATTGCAGAAAGTGTCAGCCAGTGGAGCGGCGACTTGCTGCAAGTGTGGAACGGCCCTAATGCAGCCGATGTCGTCGTCTGGAAAACCGTGTGGAATTCAAGCCAGAGCGCCTCAGAGTTCTACGATGTGCTGGGCGAAATGATGCCGCACCCCCTCATCCCTGGGACGATCGATAACACAACACCCCCCGCAGGTCTGCTCGGCGGTCGCTGGTGGGCCGGGACGCAGGGCGCAGTGAGCCTGTACCGCAATATGAACCGGGTCTGGCTTGTGTGGGGAACAGACGCGGCTGTAGTTGAAACCCTGGCAGTCGCCGCGAGATTGGCGAAGTGACCCACAAGGTCAAGCAGCACGAAACGGTGCAGCAATTTGCCACTCCGACTACAAAGCTAACGACGATGCGACGATTTTCAAAGCAGACCAAGATAAAAGCAAGACAAAGGACAAAGTCCAAAATACGGACGGTTGCCTGGGTCGTCCTGGCAAGCGGGATGCTGTGCGCAGCCTGGACGATTTGGACACTAACGACACGCTACAAGCGGCTGATGTATGCCCCGGCGGAGATCGCGCAGGTGCCGGACAAGCCGGTCGCCGTGGTCTTCGGGGCGGGCTATTGGCCGAGCGGGGCGCTCAGCATGGTGCTCAAAGACCGGCTGGATGCGGCCATCGAGCTCTATCGCGCCGGGCGCGTGCAAAAGTTGCTCTTCAGCGGCGACAATCGCTTCGTCGATTACAACGAACCGGCAAAGATGCTGGACTATGCGCTCGCGCAGGGCGTCCCCCGTGCTGACATCGTCCTCGACTATGCCGGACGGCGCACCTACGACACGTGCTA